>JAQBUI010000137.1 GCA_027624035.1 Pseudomonadota bacterium
GGGCCAAGACCATCTACACCTGCCGTTAGGAGCGCGGTGATAGTCCAATCCTGCCGTCGAGCTGACTCCAGATTGATCCGCGGAACTGCCATTCGATGAGCGGTTTGATCGCGTCCGAACAATCTTCAGCCCGCCGTAGCCCTACCCGCGAGACGCCTGGCAGATAGATGACCGGTATCGCGTCTTCCGCAAGACCGCTATCAGCGAGTTGACGCGCGACAACACACTTCAGCCAGATCGCCGGCCCGGTTCGCCGCTGCGGCTCGTCGTCACCCAGAACGAACAACTCGGGCAGGGAATCGAGCAGTCAGGACAGGGAGCCATTGCCGTTCCTTGTCCGGCCAGAGGGTCACCTCCGGAGACGTCTGCGCGTTGGTATTGAAGTTTTGTCGCTGGCCTACGTGTTTACCATCGCATTTGCTCCAGCAATTGGTCCGCGGCGATTTGTACCCGTTCGTCCTCGTGACCCTTGAGGCTGAGCCACAGCGACAATTCGTCGACGACCGGACCCTCGTTGACCGCGCGAGGGTCGTACCGCCAACGCTCGATTCGGAGGCTCGCTTCTGCTATGGCATCATCAGGAAGTTCAACAAGCTGCCTACGCATCCTCTTGTCCCGGTCGAACACCGCCACGGTATCGACGCTGGGCGGTGAAAGTAATGTGTATCGCGCGAGTGCCGACTCACCCGCAAGCGGTGCCTGGTATTGGGATGGCATACTCTCGGCCCAGACTACCTTGCGGACGGGTGATTGCATGCAGTCCCTGGATCGCTCCCACAACGCCTCGCCCTTTTCGAGAAACGCGATAGAGTGCGTTCGTCCTTCGCGATGGCGCTCCGCAATCTGCTTCGTGACGAGTTCATCGATTGCGCGACTGATTGTCATGGCGCTGTAGCCAAGTTGCTCGGCCCATTCACCCAATTGCCGCTCGGCGACATCACCACGGAATATCTCGCGGAGCACCAGAAGCTGAGCGACTGCGCCGAGACTTCGCTTGTCCGACTTCATCCTCGAAAACTGCTCGCGTAGATCGATACCGAACCCCGGCAGGTAAATCTGCCGCCGCGGCACCACAAAAGGTACCCGCTGTTCGATCAGCCGCTTGCGGTTGTAGGCTTTGATGTTGTCCGTCACATAGACGACTTCACCGCCGAACTTCTCGGCGATCAGATGAACGTGTTTTTTGAGCCTGGCAGGCGTTTCACTGGCGCCGGCCATCTCCAGACACAGCAAGCATCGTTTTCCCAGAATTCTCGCTGTGTGGAATTCATACCGGTCCAGTAGGTAGACCGGGATGCCGGTGGATTCCCATGGCTCAACGGCGGATACGTCACCCAGCGTGTCGGTCACGTGTTCAACCGTCGCCCGGAGCAACGGCAATGGGGGCGAGTTCGATTGGCGCCGCATGCTGGCCTGTTTGCTATAACATTGAAAATGCACAATAACATATACAATGTTTGTTTAGCAAAAAAGATGTTGTTTTAAGTCTCAGGTACCTTTATAACATCCGGAAGCAACGATGTGTTCGAGTTCGCGAAGCGCCTTTTACAAAATGGACTGCTTGGCTAAAGGTCTTCACGCCCGGATGGCAACACCTTGCCCTCCGGATAGTCAGCACCTTCCACACTTCGATCAACAGACTTACTCCAGGCTTCAAGTTCTGCTCTCATCCGTGCTGCAAGCTCGGGGCGCTTCTCAATCAGATTGTTTTCCTCAGAAGGGTCCTCAACGACGTTATAGAGCTCCCATTCATGCGCCATTGAGTTGAATTTCTCCATGTCCCAGACACCATTGACCATTGCCTTGTCATAATCAACGTAGTAGATAAGTTTGTAGTCATTATCCAGCCAGCCCAGGTGCCCCGACACTCGAAAGCCGATGGGTTGACTACGCTCTTTCGGTTCGGATTCCATCAAAGAGGCCAGGGAAATACCATCGTGCACCTTGTTTATATCGTTGGGATTAAGCCCTGCTATATCGACAAGCGTGGGGAAGATATCCAGAGTGGACGCAGGAGTATTGGATATTCGCGGCTTCAGGTTGCCGGGCCATTCGATGATGGCCGGAACCCGGAAGCCTCCTTCGTAAAAAGAGTGTTTGCTTCCTCGAAGAGGCCCGGTAGAGTCAGGGACGATCCCCTCCAGCAAAGTACCCTTGGAGTCGGTGACATCATATCCCGGTAGTCCGCCATTGTCGCTTTTGAACCAGACGAGCGTCTCCTCTGCGATGCCAATATCCCTGAGACCTTTTCGCAATGCACCGATCGACCGGTCCATGGCAACAATTTCACCGTGGTGGGCACGAGATGTCTTGTTCAAGTGAGAAAATGCTTTCATATCCTCTTCCCGGGCCTCCATCGGCCGGTGAGGAGATGCATACCAGATCATGATGAAGAAGGGCTTGCTCTCCTCATGCATCTGATTGATAAATTTTAGCGCTTCATCCACAAGAACTTCCGATGACTCACCCTCAAAACGTTCAGCTTTTCCCATGCGACTCAGTACCGGGTTCAGGTTGAACTGATTGGTTTCGCTAAGCCAGTAATCGAAACCCAGCTCACCTGGGTTGTGAGGATCTGACAATGGCATGGGGTGGTCCGGCGTAGCCATCGCATTCAGGTGCCACTTGCCGAAATGAGCGGTGGTGTAGCCAGCATTGCGGAATGCCTCGGCCAGAGTCTTCTCCTGCTTGTTGATAGGACTGCCTACCGAGAACACACCGGTACGGTCGTTAGTTCGACCGGTCACCACTGTCGCTCTTGTCGTCGAGCATTCCGGTGCGCCAGTGTAGAAACGATCCATGCGCAGACCATTTGCTGCCATGGCATCCAGATTCGGTGTCTGGAGCACAGGATGGTCATAGTAGCTGGTTTGTGCCCAGCCCATATCGTCTGCCATGACCAGTATGACGTTTGGGGTACGCTCTGCATAAGCGCTTTGTAAACCGGTTAGCAGCATGAAGATCATGCTTTTAATAGGCGGCGTAGCAGGAAGTTTCATCAGTGACTCCATCGTATTGTTATTGTGGGTACTCATCCTTGAGCCTAAGGAGAATAAACGGCATGCCCGTAGCGGCCGTCAAGTCATTTCGCCGGGCGCCAGTGAGGTTGGCCGCCGCAGCACCGGGCTGAGTACCGTCGTGTGGCCGAAAAGCGCTTCCGGCCCCGCCAAAAGACGACCTGCCTCTAAAGGATCAGCCTGCCAGGACTCACCGCCGTCCCGAACTCATGATGAAAGCATCCGCACGCCGCTTGCACCGCTCAGCTGGGCTGAAAGGCAGACACACCCAGCCCCGGCCAGACATCAACGTCTGGATTGAGAGACTGCAGCGTCGCTGCCGTCATCGCCGTCAGTGTAGGAGCCCTCAGCGTGCCGGGGTCGGGCACGCCGTTGTCGTGCCGGGAAGTTTTCCGGACGGCACAGCGTGCGGCCAGAACTTCCATGAAAGCCCGAAGCTGCACGGAAATGATCCCGGTTCCAAGCGCCAGCGATGGCGTGCTGGCGGCAACGGCACCGGGCAGCTAAAAACGCATCCGTACCATTGGCTTCCACGGTCCAGATGGACCGATTGGCCCAGTTGATCTGCCTGCCTTGCCACGTCCAGAATTCCGCGAGGGCCGAGGACTCCGAGGCTGCCAAAAGTGACGCCCAACGGGCACTGCGTCTGTGTCATAGAATCCCGTCCGGATCGACAATTGGCGGGACTATATCACGCAGTCTCGGGGACCCGGGCAATCGAACATGGTATACTCTGCCAGCGAGTCCTGGGGCAGAATTCAACATGGCGGAAAAGCTCAAAACTGACTACCTGATCATCGGCGCCGGCGCGATGGGCATGGCATTTGCCGACACGCTTCTGACCGAGACGGACGGCGTCACTGTCACGCTGGTTGACAGGCACGACCGGCCCGGCGGTCACTGGAACGATGCGTATCCCTTTGTGCGACTGCATCAGCCGAGCGCCTTCTACGGAGTCAACTCCCGTCAACTTGGTAGCGGCACTATTGATCAGGCCGGGTGGAATCGCGGCCTGGCCGAACTTGCATCCGGGTCCGAGGTGGTCACCTACTTCGACCAGGTCATGCAGCAGCAGTTTCTGCCTACGGGACGGGTTACCTACCTGCCCATGTGCGAGTGGTCCGAGGGCAATCATGTGCGCTCGCTGGTCGGTGAGCGCGACTATGAGATTCGGGCCGACCAACTGGTGGACGCCACCTATATGGACGTACAGGTCCCTGCCACTCGCGGCCCCCTCTACATGGTCGACGACGGGGTGACCTGCATGGCCCTCAATGAACTGCCTCGCGTGGCGGACCGGGCAAAGGCGTTCGTCATTGTCGGCGCCGGCAAGACAGGAATGGACGCCTGCCTGTGGCTGCTTCGGCACCATGTAGACCCGGACCGTATTCGCTGGATCATGCCGAGAGATTCCTGGCTGTTGGATCGTCAGCATATCCAACCCGGCAATCTGGCGGCAGGCAGGGCTGTCGGCAGTACGCCGCCACAGCAGGAGCCGCCAAAGAATGTTGAGGAAGTGTTCCGGCAAGCCGAGCAGACCGGTGGGCTACTGCGCATCGATCCCAACGTTCGTCCCACCATGTACCGCTGTGCCACCGTTACACAAATGGAGCTGGAACAGCTGCGGCGAATTACCCAGGTCGTGCGCATGGGACACGTGACACGCATCGCGCCGGACCGAATTCATCTGGATGAGGGTACCATTCCCTCCAGCCTCGATACGATACACGTAGACTGTACCGCCGACGCCCTCTCTACCCGGCCGGCAGTACCGGTGTTTCAGAACGACCGAATTACGCTACAAACGGTACGGACCTGTCAGCAGGTCTTCAGCGCGGCCTTCATTGGGTACATCGAGACCAACTACGATGACCAGGACCGGAAGAATGCACTCACCGGACCCGTACCTCATCCGGATACAGACCTCGATTGGCTCAGGACCAGTATCCAGTCCGCGCGCAACCAACTTGCCTGGGCTGCAGAGCCCGGCATCATGGAGTGGCTCGGCCAATCCAGACTGGATGGCTTCACGCGGCCGGCAGATCCCAATGCAGAAACTCCGCCGCCCGAGAAGGTCGAGCAACTCCTCAAAGGTCAAAGAGACTGGATGGCTTTCCAGACCAGCCTGTTGACCGCCGCCGGCGCGGCCGCGCCGTAACCCATTGATCCGGTCGAAGCGAAAATATCTCATCGGTCTGGCTGTCGCTCTGGGGCTGATCATCGCCACGACCGGACTACTCTCCCTCTCTGTCGTCTACCCCCAACCACTGTTAGAATTTCACCACAACGCAGGCAATCTCACCGTTCACTCATCCCAGCCCATTGAAAGCCTCGACGCGGTCCTCGGCCGCATCCAGCGCACCCTGGCGTCATCTGAGATCAACGACACGTCACTTCGGCACGATTGATGTGGTCGCGTTCTGTGAGGGTGAAATCCAGATCCTCAGAAAAGCGGTACGTCTCGAAGAAACACTTTTTGAGGCATGTGCCGCCCTTGAATATCCAGGTCTCGCCAATGTCAGCGCTGCCGATGCCCCACAAGAGCCAGCCGACTACATAGTCTTTTTCCACGACGTAGGGTTGCAGGTTGGCGTTACCCGCAGCGTCGATGATCTCCTGTTTGCTGATCACTTCAGCTTGCCCATGATCGGGGCACTCGAAGTTGCCATCGCGATACGATGCGTACCCCTTCTACATCAGGGTCGAGCTCCGCCAAACCTGTGGTCAGATTGGCTCGGCACGCCTCGGCGAGTAGCGCGTCCAATTGATATTTCTCGAGAAGAAAGCCAAGTCGTTTGAAGATAGCCCCATTTGCTGCCCGACTGGCATAGTCCAGGAGCAATCGCGGGTTGCAGTCATCACGCTGGTAGTAGCTGCAGAGGCAATCCGCAACCTGTTGAATGCCACCGCCGACGTCTGGAAATGCGATGAGATCAATGACCGTCTTGTGGACGTCAGCGACCTGGACCTTTGTCTTTCCCCGCCAGACGGTTGACGTTCCATAGAGGTAGCCGTTGCTTACCTTCTTGAGCGTGAACGCGGTGCCATGTTTGTTAACGCGTGTCTTACGTTGTTTGGTTGAGGTGAAGACGACAATGTCTCGAAACAGTTGCTCCGTGAGATCCCAGAATTCCGAGGCTGTTCGGCTCGCGATGTAGCAAGGGGCAAATAGAGCGGGAACGATCACCCATGGGTCGTCTAGGATGTATTCGCTCTCGATCGCTTCCAGCGAAGCACGCGCGTAAACTCCGCGCGAGATCCGGCGGAGGTAACCCTGTTGCGTCCACCGGGCAAGCATTTGGTTTGCTCGCTGGGCATCGACGTCCAGGGCGTTGATGACATCTTTCGATCCGATCAGGTCGCCGCTGCGTTTGAGGACTCGGCCTAGTCGAACCTTTCCCTTCTGATGGTTCATATATCCAGCGCACTACTAATAGCCAAATATGCTATTTACCGGTGATTTTATGTACTCTGTAGGTATATGTAAAGTGCCTATAGTTTCATTTTTAGAGATTAACCGCGTGCCTAATATACTACCAAGGTCTTGCGTGAGTGAAACTTCGATCCGGGCTTGACACCACAAGACCGGCTTCCGTCAGAGCCCTCAGCGTGCCCGGGTCGGCCACGCCGTTGTCGTGCAGGGAAGTGTTCACGCTGGCACCTTGTACCAGTGAACTTCCATGAGAGTCGAATTCACTTCAGGGCAACGATCGCACTGCCGAACGCGTCATAGGCTGACAACGATGCGGGTTGACGGCGTACAGCAGGAATTGATGGCACAGGTGGCCGTGGCGTCGGATGATCAATCGGCGCTGGATTCAGTGTGTTGTATGGGCGGGCAGATCTGGCGGTGCGCGCCCAACGGCTAAGTATCTTGTCGATGACAACGGGATCGGTGACGTCGGCGATCACCCGAAGTCGGCCGCCGCAGTTCGGGCAGAGTCTCATGTCGAGGTCGAATACGCGCTTGAGCCGTTGCGCCCAGGTCAGGGGTGATCTCGCGGATTCGAGTATTTCGGTCGTGCCGGTTGAGTGACGGTCAGTCGAGTGCCGATTGGTCTTTGTCCGCCGTTTCTTCCCAGATGTCGGCACGACATGGCGAGACCGAGCGAGTTAACATCATGTTACCCAGATGGCTGATCTCCAGTATCGATGCTGCAGCGTCAAATCGTTCGCGGTTTTTAGCGGAAAGCGTTGTCGGCGATAGCCGGCTCCCGCTTGGCAAAACGGTTGGCGTCGTCAGGCGTCAGACGGTTTCCTGAACCGTAGGCGTCCCAGGAAAGCTCACTCTCCTGGGTCACTCTTGCAATCAACCAAACGATTACTCACCATCATGCTCATCGACGACAGCTCCAAAGGAGAGATGAATGCTCAGATCATCAGTAATTCCAATGCGCTCCCTGCTTCTGGCATTGCTTCTC
>JAQBUI010000138.1 GCA_027624035.1 Pseudomonadota bacterium
AAATCCGCACCCGACTGGCCTATCGTTGAATCGAGCTCCGGCTCATTCATGTTATCGGCCTTGTGTCGGTGGACCCATTGGCGCACCGCGACGTTGGACAGGACATTGTCGGTCAGATGCGCCGCAGTCTCGATCATGCGCCGGGCGCCGCAGCTGGGGCAGATACCGCGCCGCAAGAGCTGGGAAGTCGTGATCGGCTTCGGCGTGGATGGCCAGAAACGGTCGCGCAAGGTCGCGCCGTGTTTCGTGTAGTTGATCGCCAAGGTCAGACGCAACTATGGCATATGGGTGGGAATGGGCAGGGCGTTCATACTGAACAGCCGCTTCCCCCGTCTTGCCGACCGGCGTGTCACACCTGCCCAAGGGGGCTGGTTACCGGACCGTGCTGTTCATTCATCAGCACGAGGCAGCAGCGGACGACGTGCTCGGCTTCATGGAAACGCGCGCACACGATGTCGGTCGGGAGAGGCTGCTGACTAATCCTGCCCGACCTCTGCCAGGTAGAGCAGCAACGCGGTCAGCGTATAGCCGTCCCTGATTTCCTGCTTTCTGATCCTGGTGCGCACCTCGCTTTTCGACATCCAGCGCCAGTCGACGACCTCACTCTCGTCGAATTCCCCCACATTCTCTTCTGCTTCAGCCGTCGCAACATGAAAGACCTTGTTCGCGATGCCGTTCATCGGATGGTAGGTGTAGATCAGTCGATGACTCCGTGTATGGAAGCCGGTCTCTTCAAGCACCTCACGACCTCCTGCATCCAATATATCCTCCCCCGGATCGATGCCACCGGCCGGAATCTCCAGTTCGATAGCGTCGGTCACGTAACGATAGGAGCGAATCATGAGTATGTCGTCCTGCTGGTTGCGTACGACAACAGCGATCGCTGCCTTGTCGAACTCGAGCACGTGATGACGGTCGACTACTCGGCCGGTCGGATACTCGACACGGTCCGCATACAGATTGACCCAGGGATCTTCATAGATCACCTCGCGGGCCAGACGCTTTGGTTTTTCCATGCTGACGTTCACGCCATCCGGCGCAGCAAATCGGCCGGGTGTTGAAAAGAGCGAACCATACTACCCCACAGACCGACTGAGACACACATCAAATCTGAGGCGTATGTCCCGACACCCCAAGGCACCCCAAATGCCGGCACGATCCTGGACCGCCTACCTGACCAATCCGCGGAGCAGCGCAATCACGCCGTCGATTCCGGTGCCTGGCAGGATCTCTTTCGCCGCTGCGCGTGCGTAATTATCGCAGTGTTCAGGCGCCGCGCTTTGTCCGGCCCACGCCAACATGGATACGTCGTTGACGCTGTCGCCAATCGCCAGCACTTCCTCTGGCAGGATACCCATTTCGGACGCCAGCATCGCAAGGGCGTTGCCCTTACTGGCCTCGGGAGCATGAATCGCGGTGACCGACGGGAAATCGAGTAGAGAGAGCTGATCGCCGTAACGTCTGTACAGCTCCTGGTGGACCAGCGCTGCCTGATCGCGTGTGCTGATGACGTCGATCCCCGTCGCCCTGATGCCGGACCGGTGCGGTTCTGGATCGATCTCGATGCGGATCTGAGAGACGTCCGCAAAAAACTGCGCCTGCGGAGAGTGGCGGGTGACAAGGTAGCGCTCCGAGTCGAACCAGGCCAGCGGCCATGAATGTGCGCGTGCATAGTCCAGCAGTTCCAGTGCAATCGTCTGATCGATCGAGTAGCCGTGACGTAGACTGCCATCGGGGTTGTGAACGGATGCGCCTTGCTGAGCGATCAGCGGGCGTGCAATTCCGAGGTGACGTGCCACACGGGCTGTGCCTGGATACATGCGACCTGACGCGAGTACTACCGCGATGCCTTGCGCCTCGAGTTGTCGGACGGCCTCCGTTACGTCGGATTCGGGCAGCGCGTCAACCGAAACGCCAGGGCGTAGCAGCGTGCCATCGATGTCCAATGCGACCAGACGAATCATTCGGGTCCCTGCCCTGGGTACTATTCGTAGCGTCGGAGCATGCCGTACTGCCCCATGTACGTCTACCTGTCTTCTGCCCCAGGATACCGACGCGCGCCGTTCGACGATGTTCGGGTACGAGAGGTGCTGCCCCTTGCCGGCAACTTTGTAGGACCTGAACCACCTGACCCTGTATGAGGTCTGCTAACTCGCGCCGACTCAGGAGCCGCGGTCGAGAACACCCTGCCTCCGCAATACTTGACCCGCACCAGGAAAAGACCCATTGTTTTCGCCTGGCCCGGCATTGCTGGCGGATCTGCTGTTGAAGCGGTTTGCCGACGTCGACGGCAGACCGAGATGTAATTGCCCACGGGAAGTGCCCAGGTCCAGCCATACAGCAACGGACTGCCTGTGGTGGATTGAACCGGCGTTAGAATCGTTCACTCCATAGCAGAGACGCTACCACGCCGGCGAAATGACGCCCCTCGAAGTCGTAGATGTCGCTGGTTTCGACACCTGTGACCCTTTTGGCTTCTGCTGCCTCGTGGCGTGGTCACTGTAGGCGAACAGACCTGCCCGGGGAGTGACCATGGACAAAATTGAGATTACCGCCCGAGGAATGACGTTCACCGCCCTGTGTGAGGGTCCGGAGGATGGCCCTCTGCTGATATTGCTACATGGTCTGACGCGGACCAGTTGGGAATGGCATCACCAGATACCCGTGCTGGCCAGCCTCGGCTATCGAACAGTGGCAATGGACCTTCGGGGTCGACCCCCCGACGCACGTCCGATGGCGGTTGAGGATTACGTAATCAGTGAGTTCATGGCGGATACGTTGGCCGTCGCTGACCAGCTTGCCGGTGAGGGAAGTCCGTTCCATCTCATGGCGACCAGTATTGGCGCCATGATTGCCTGGCATATTGCGGCGGAGCATCCGACCCGGATCAAGACCCTGGCATGCATCAATATCGCTCACCCCGGCGCATTCCTTGAGGTCGCGGCCCGGCCCGAGGGTGAACGGCAGCGGGAGAGAATGAGCTACGTGGAGGACTCGAGCATAGAGGGCAACGAGCGGGCAATCTTCGAGGCGACGCTCGCACGCATCGACCTGCCTGAGGCAGAGACCGCACCCTATCGTGAGGTCTATGCCAGTGAGGAGGCGATTCGAGCTGCCTTTCATTGGTACCGGGCGAGGCCCCTGGACTCGCGAAACACCATGGCCCTGCCGCCAGTCCCGATGCCGACCATGTTCCTCTGGCCCCCGGGCGCCGGCAACGTATCCCGGGAAACGGCGGAAGCGAACGCCCACTTCGTTACCGGGCCGTACCGGTTCGAAGTGCTCGAGAAGGCTCAGAACTATGCGTTGCAGGCCGAGCCTGAACGCGTTACCGGCCTGTTGGCCGCGCACCTGTCGGCGCACGGTGGGTAGACACAATGGGGCCTCGTGCAGCCAGCCTTGCCTCAGCAAGAGGAGGCTGGCACATTGGACCTCTATGCCAGTTAAATATGAGGAGATAGAAATGGAGCCATCGGACAATCCGTATACAACGGCCGAGAATGGTCACGGTGATCTTGAGAAGCTGAAAGACGGACTCGCCATCATTACCGGCGGTGCGTCCGGCATTGGCTTTGCACTGGCCGAGGCTTCCATTGCGCACGGGCTCCACCCGGTCTTGGTGGACATTCAGGATGACAATCTCACGGCGGCGGCGGCGAAGCTGGAGGCCAGCGCGGCAGCGGCGGGCGTCTCCGTGTTCGGCTGTAAGACTGATGTATCGAGCATCGACAGCGTGGAGGCCCTGGCGAAGTCGGTTAGCGAGCGATATCCCGACAAGCCCGTATCTCTGCTGTGCTGCAATGCCGGAGTTGGTGTCGGCGGCGGTGTGTTGACCGGCAGCAATCGCGACTGGGATTTCTGTTTCGCCGTCAACGTAATGGGCGTACTGCACTGCATTCGGACGTTTGTACCGCAGATGTTGGAGCAAAACGCGCCGGGCTCAATCATGGCCACGGCATCCCAGGATGGGCTGTGTGCGGGCCAGAACGTCTACGGCGTGACGAAGCAGGCGTGTATTGCGATCATGGAGGGGTTGCACCAGGAATTGCAGGGTCGGCTGACCTCCCATGTGCTGTGCCCACAGGTGACGGCGACGAATATTGTCGGTTCGGAGCGCTACCGTCCTGACCGCTTCGGAGGTCCGAGTCAGCTGAGCCCCATGGCGCAGGCAGCCATGGACCGGTTCAGGTCCGAGGGCGTGCCACCCTCCCAGTGCGCAAACCACGTTTTCGAGGCGATGCGCACGGGCACCTTCTACGTCATGAGTGAAGCGGAGAAGGACCCTGGCTATATCCGACTTCAGGTAGAGACGCGCATGCACTCGATCCTGAACGGCGAACGACCGTTCCGCCCCAGAAGCCCCTGGCATGCGGAGATATTCTCGCCTCGCCGCAACAAAGAAAGCGACTGACGGGGCAGGAAACTCCGTTCCCGTCCCATCTGGCTGGCCCGGTGGACCCGGGTTCGCCACCCAGGGCTTTGGCACATGAGTCGAATATCGTTACAATCGCGTCGCAAGTTGAATCAGTAAAGAGCAGTCCATGGAACATGCCGTACAGGTCGAGATACTCAAAGAACTTCTGCAGCAGTTGGACGAGGGCAAGAATATAGATGCCGGCGTCCAGTACAGGATGCCGACGACCTCCTATGTCTGCCCGGATATCGCCGCCCGGGAACGTGAGTCCTTCTTCAGAAATCATCCTCAGCTCATCGGGTTATCGGGTGACCTTCCCGAACCGGCGAGCTATCTGACCATGGACGACTTTGGCATTCCAATCCTCGCGACGCGAGACAAGGAAGGTAAGTTCCACGCATTCCTGAACGCCTGCCGACATCGATCTGTGAAGGTGGCCAGTGAGGCACGCGGCAGGAAATCTGTGTTTATGTGTCCGTTCCATTCCTGGACCTATGCCAATACAGGCGACCTGATCAAGGTAACAGACGAGGATCACTTCGGTGCGATCGACAAGTCCTGTCATGGCCTGTTGGAGTTACCTGCAGTTGAGTACAACGGCATGCTCTGGGTGCATCCAGATGTTGATGGGAAGTTGGACATTGAGGCACTGCTTGGAGCGGAACTCGCGGCGGAAATAGGAGGGTTTAACGTCGGTCGTGATGCTCTCGTTGGCGAGAAATCAATTGAGATGAACCTCAACTGGAAATTTGCCAACGATACGTTTGGCGAGACCTATCACTTCGGCAAACTGCATAAGAACACACTGGGACGGCTGTACTACGGAAACAATCTGCATCTAAAGGAGTTTGGACGCCACCATCGGTTTGTGACTGCTAATCGGGGCATCGATGCGATACGGGACAGGCCCGAAGAAGAATGGCACATCAGCCAGGGTACGTTTGTACTCTATCACCTGTTCCCGAATATTCAGTTTATCGCCGACCCGTACACTGCAACGCTCATCCGCATCTATCCCGATGGGTCGAACCCGGGACGTTCCGTGACCCGAATCAGTTTCTACTACAGCCCCGAGGCAATCGGGGCTGTAGAAGCGGAAAAGGCAGCGGGTCTTGAGGTAGAGGACGTCTATGATCACGACGGTCGCAGTGGTCAGCTAGGTGGTGTTGAAACCTCAATGGAGGTTTTTCACAGCACGGTAGAGAAAGAAGATTATGCGATGGGTGAGATGCAGCAACGCGCCGCAGAGACCGGTATGTTAAAGGAGATCATTTTTGGCCGGAATGAACCGGCACTACATCATTTCCATCGCAACTTCCGTGAGGCACTGGGGCTGCCACCAATGGAGAAGGTGGAGTAGTCAGACGTTGCCCTGGTGTGTTGCGTTAACCCCTGTTACGTAACACTGCGCCTGAACAGACCCCGGTGTGCTCGTCATCACGCAGAATCACCTGCCCGTTGCAGATCGTCGCCTGGTATCCAACCGCGCGTTGGATGAAGCGGGGTGCACCATGTGGGAGGTCGTTCACCAGCAATGGCTGGCACTCGGCGACGCGGTCGATGTCGATCACATTGATATCCGCCCTTTTGCCGATAGCCAGTGTGCCGCGATCAGATAGCGCCAGGATCTCGGCCGGTACGCTGGTCATTCGCCGCACAGCCTCTTGCAGCGTATAGAGACCCCGGTCACGGTGCCAATGCGACAACACGAAGGTCGCCCAACCCGCATCGATCATGCCGCTGACGTGGGCGCCGGCATCACCCAGACCGGGCATGGCCCAGTCAGTGCTGATGACTTCTGCCACATCATCCAGGTTCATGTTGAAAACACGCATATGAAAGCGCACCTGGCCCTCTGATTCGAGGCCAAGACGAATCCAGGTTTCTGCCGGGTGTTCACCGGCAGCTTCGGCGATCGCATAGAGGCTCTCATCGGGACCGCCGGTGTAATACGCGCGTTCAGTCATACCCATGGGATACCAGTTGCGGGTTTGTTGCGCGGCAAACTCGGCGTGTTCGTGGTTTTTCAGTTCATCAACAAGCTGGTTGCGGAACTCAGCGTCACGCAATGCTTCGAGCCTTGTAGCCAAATCCATCTCCCGCAGCTTGTTCCAGCTGGGGGAGTGCCAGAAGTGGGGTGTGGTGAGTCCGCCGACGCCACCGGCACTGCGCGGTACCGTAAAGCCAGTGATGTTCTTACCTTCGGCACGGAACTGTCGCACAATCTCATCGCGGCGTTGTCGTGCGTCAGCAGAAGGGTTGCACACCTCACTGAATATGGCGGCACGGCACAGCGCCGCCCCTTCACCGATGAGCGCCATCTCTTTCTCAGCGTCCGGGAAGTTCATCACGGTCTGCATGATGCCACCGGCCTTGCCAACGGCCGCTGCAATTGCGTGCAACTCCTCGGCTTCTGCATAGGTGCCCGGGATGCATCGACCGTCTGGTAGTTTGTGAACGTGGGCACGGCTGGTGGAGAACCCCATGGCGCCCTCTTTAACCGATTGACCGGCGAGTTCTGCAATCTGACGGATTTCCTCGGGGGTGGCTGGCTCCTCGACGCTGCGTTCGCCCATCACATAAAAGCGGGTCGCGCAGTGTCCGACCAGACCCGCGTGATCAGTACGGACCTGAAGCGCTTGCGGTCGTCAGCAGCAATGCCAACGTCGGCAACGACAACGGCCTTGCGCGGCGTTTCATGAACCTGATTGGCACACCCAACTTCATCAGCGGCATCGCGTACTGCATGGGCAACACTGCCGCGGTTTCGCGCATGGTTTACGGCTGGTACCCGCGCGGCGACCTGCTGAACTCCAGGTGCATCGTCCTCTTCGGCAGCCCGATGCTCTCAGCCGCTGCCTTGCCGTCATCATTCGCGCCATCCAGACCGATCTTAC
>JAQBUI010000036.1 GCA_027624035.1 Pseudomonadota bacterium
TGGGCGTATAGGTCTTTGTCTCTCATAGGGGACTACGATAATCTGCCCACTCGATCAGGGGAAGAGCCGGGTTATCAAGATCCCGGACCGTTGCGGGGTAGCCGGTGACCTTGCTGCCGCCGGTTGCCAGGATGTTCTGCTCGGTGGCCGATCCGACCTTCTGCTGGAGAAGGATCTCGCCCCGGACATGGTTCTCGATCATTCTGGTCAGGGCGGTCATTTCCAGATAAACAAACAGAGTACCGATGATTCGCTGATTGTTTCTGACTGGTGTGGCTACCGACATGATCCAGCGTCCGTTGGCGTTGATGGCCTCCGGATAGACCGTCTCATCGGCCTCAACGCGATTGACCAGATCGAGCGAGGTGAAACTGAACGGTGGTATCGCGCTGCGATCGACCTCGGCTTCATTTAAACCGAAGATACGTACCCTGACCGCGTCAGGTATTTGCGCGGTCAGCGCCGTCTCCTCGACCGCTTTGGCCGCCGCGTCGTTTGTACTCAAAGTCTGGACCAGTCGCGGATTCTCGGCGAGGTTCGTCAACTGTGAGACGAGTTGCCCGACCCGGATGTTCATCTGTTGCTGATAGCTGTCTGCGTTGCTGTTGATCATCGCCTTGATGTGATCGCTATTGATGGCGCTGTTCATGACGAAGATGGCGATCAGAATGGCAACGACGGTGCCGCCCGCGAGACCCGCAAAGGCAATGGTGCCAAAGGTCGTGAGTTCGTTCTGTTTGCCGGGCACTATCCTAACCTCGCTAACCTAGCTCGTTGTTGTCCGGGAACCACGGATGTCTGATTACCTCGTTCCAGTAGAGCCGAAGCCGTCTGTGCCACGCTCTGAGACGTCGAACTCGTCGACGATGCGCAATGCGGCCTGGATCACCGGCAGGATCACCAACTGCGCGATTCGGTCTCCGGGTTGAATCGTGAATGGTTTCCGGCTTCGGTTCCAGCAGGATACCATCAGCTCTCCCTGATAGTCGGAATCGATGAGGCCCACCAGATTTCCCAGAACGATTCCATGCTTGTGGCCGAGACCTGACCGGGGAAGTATCAGCGCAGCGAGTTGCGGGTCGCCAATATGGATCGCGATGCCCGTAGCAATGAGTTCCGAGGCATCAGGCTCAATGACCAGGCTGTCGGCGATGCAGGCGCGCAGGTCCATCCCTGCCGAACCATCGGTAGTGTATTGTGGTAACTCGATGGATTTGCCCACTTCAGGATTGAGAATCTTGATTTGTAGATCTGTCATCTGGCGTGAATCGTTTGTGCAATCAGCTCGATAATTCGTCCTGCGACGGCGGATTTGGACATGATGGGCAACTCGAGGGTCCGATCGGGCCAGATGACAGTGGTTCTGTTCTGATCGCTGTTGAAGCCGACTTCCTGATCGCTGACATCATTGCCGATGATCATGTCGAGGTGCTTGTCGCTTAGCTTCTTTCGTGCGTACTGTTCGAGGTGACCAGTCTCAGCCGCAAAGCCAACGGTAAATGGCCGCGGATCAGAGTGTCCCACATGGGCGATGATGTCGGGGTTCTCGACCAGTTCCAGTGTGACCGATCGGTTGGACGGCGCGGACGACTTCTTGATCTTGGTGAGGCTTGTCGTCACGGGCCGGTAATCGGCCACCGCCGCCACACCAATAAAGATGTCTGCTTCGGACACTACCTTCATCACCGCTTCATACATGTCGTTGGCGCTGATGACATGAATCATCTCGACCCGGTCCGGTGGATCAAGATGAGTGGGACCGGAGACCAGCACCACCGAGGCGCCCGCTTCAACTGCCGCAACCGCCAGCGCGTAACCCTGCTTGCCGGAGCTATGGTTGCTAATGAACCGAACGGGGTCAATGGCTTCCCGGGTCGGGCCGGCGGTGATCACAACCCGCTTACCCGCGAGCACACCAGTCTGGAACAGATCGCCAGTTGCCCGGACGATTTCGTCCACATCCAGCAGCCGGCCCGTACCCACATCACCGCAGGCCTGCAGGCCGTCGGCTGGACCCAGCAGCCGGACCTGTCTTTGCTGTAAATCGGCACAGTTTTGCTGTGTTGATGCTTTGGCCCACATGGCCTGGTTCATCGCGGGCGCTATCGCCATCGGGCACTCGCAAGCGAGGCACAGCGTGGTGAGCAGGTCATCTCCGTGGCCACCGGCAAGGCGAGCGATGAAATGGGCAGTTGCGGGCGCGACGAGAATTAGGTCGGCCCACCGGGCAAGTTCGATATGGCCCATCGCAGACTCGGCCTCCGGGTCGAGCATATCGAGGTGGACGGGATGCCCGGACAGTGCCTGCATGGTCATCGGCGTGATGAACTCTGTCGCAGCCCGGGTCATGACGACACGAACGGTAGCCCCCTGATCCTGGAGCCTGCGTACCAGTTCTGCGCTCTTGTATGCGGCGATGCCGCCGGTGACGCCGAGCAGGATTCGCTTGTTGGTCAGTGTCTGCGGGCTCATAGGTCGATCGGATGATTTCCCACTGGACTGGAATACTTTGCCATACGGTTGGCCTCTGTCATGTATGAACGCGCCACCATCACCTACAGGGTGCCGGGGCATTGACGCACAGACCGTCCCAATTGACCAGGTACACTGGCTGTCAGCGTCTTTCTACGAGCGTACGATACCAAGACATGGTCAGGTTGTGTAAGTGAATATTCACCTTCAAGGAGAGCAAACAGATTCACCGAGGGAGCGGTTGCTGCTCCGGGGTCCAGGTGTGCTGTCTGATGTAGAACTACTGGCCGTCCTGCTCGGTTCGGGCTCGGAGGGGCGCCCAGTCAGCCTTCTTGCGACCCTTCTGCTGGACACGTTTGGGGGCATTAGAGGGTTGTTCGATGCAGACCCGGGCCGCGTGATCGACGTACCCGGCATTGGGCCGGCAAAACTGGCCAGCCTGCTTGCATCCCGGGAACTGGTGCAGCGCTATCTGGAGCAAGGTGTGCAGCGGGGCGGGGCCATTACGGACCCCGGCGTGACGCGTCGCTACTTGATCAGCCGGCTCCGTCACCATGAACGTGAGGTCTTCGCCTGCCTGTATCTGGACAACCAGCACAGACTGATTGAATACGAAGAGCTCTTCTTTGGCACCATTGATGGCGCGAACGTCCATCCGAGAGAGGTCGTCAAGCAAGTTCTGAAGCACAATGCCGCAGCGGTCATTCTTGCCCACAACCATCCGTCGGGTGTTTCTGAACCGAGTCAGGCGGATCAGCGAATCACAGACCGCCTCCGGGCCGCGCTGGCACTGGTCGATGTTCGTGTGCTGGATCATATGATTGTAGGAGACTGTGAGATCACTTCCTTTGCGGAACGGGGCCTGATTTAACAGCCTTGAGCGGGTTGACCTTGAACGTATAACAGCCTTGAGCGGGTTGACCTTGAACGTATAACAGCCTTGGGCCTGTAACGGCCGTGAGCGACCCATGGCGCATGCAGTAGCGGGAGAGGTTCCCCTACCGGAGGGGGAACTCCCATGAAAGATCCGGGCATTGAATTGCCCTTGCCGTTCTGGTATAAAACGCGGCTCTCAGTCAACCGGCCACGGTCAACCGCCTGGCCATGGCGTCAAAGGAAAAGGTCATGTCAAAAATCTGTCAGGTAACAGGTAAGCGGCCGATCACCGGTAACAATGTGTCGCACGCTCACAACAAGACGCGACGCCGGTTTTTGCCCAACGTTCACGATCATCGATTCTGGCTCGATAGCGAGCAGCGTTTTGTCAAACTCAGGGTGTCTACCAAGGGCATGCGGGTCATCGACAAGCGAGGGATCGATCAGGTTGTCAGTGAAATCAGGGCGCGCGGCGAAAGGGTCTGATTGCTCTGGAATAAGCAGTCGAGAATAGATTATTCAGCAATGAGGACCTGGCGAAGGCCAGGAAATCTGACAGGAGTGACTCACATGCGGGACAAAATCAAGCTGGTGTCATCGGCCGGTACCGGCCACTTTTATACCACCAACAAGAACAAACGAACGACGCCAGACAAGATCGAGATCAAGAAATATGATCCAGTTGTTCGAAAGCACGTGATCTATACTGAATCAAAGATGAAGTAACCCATCCGGGTTACCGGCCGAGGCGCAGGTTGCCTGCGTCGTCTACCTTCATTTCCCAGGAAGATGCCACCAGCGTCGTCGCGTGGTCGTCGATGATCAGTGATGGGCCCCGGATGGTCTGCTGACGTGCCAGCTCTCGTCGACTGAAAACAGGTACCCGCTGTCCGACCCCGGCCAGATCGACTCGCTGGCGTGGCTTGCCCGGCGTCTGGTCAGGCAGGTCGGGTAGCCTGACCAGCTCGCGATCCGCTTCAAGATGTACTCTCAGATTCAGCACCTCGATGGGTTTCGCCAGGCGATGACCATACCGATCTTCGTGGGCAGCAGCGAAAGCTGCAGAGACGTTGCCGTGCTGGTCAAACGGGATGTTGATGGTCGCGGTTTGGCCCAGATAACGAAGATCAAGGCTATACTCTGCCCGGTAATCGTCCACCCCCTCGGTACGAAGTTCCGATGCGCCGGATTGTTCCAGTTCGGCAAGCATTGCTGACAGGTCCGTGTCGCCCAGGTCATCCAGTAGCGCTCTGGTGGTCCGGGTCAGCTCCCGACCTGGTCTGGCAACCAGCATCCCGAGTGCCGAGAGTACGCCGCTCATCATGGGTACGACTGCCTGATGCATGCCCATGGCTTCGGCCAGTGCGCACAGATGCAGACCGGCTGCACCACCAAAGCAGACCAGCGAGAAGTCCTGCGGGTCGAAGCCCCGCTGGACAGAAATGGCTCGCAGGGCCTGAATCATGTGTTCGTTCGCCACGTCGATAATACCGGACGCCGCTTCGTCCAGACTCATGCCGAGCTTTGATGCCAGACCGGCAACTGCAGACCGAGCCAGGGCCGGGTCGAGGCGCATCTTGCCACCCAGAAACGCATCGGGTCGCAATCTGCCCAGGACAACGTTTGCGTCCGTCACCGTTGGCTGGTCCCCTCCGAGGCCATAGCACGCCGGCCCGGGGTTCGCGCCAGCTGATGCGGGGCCCACCTGCAGCAGACCGCCCTGATCCATGAACGCAATGGAACCGCCGCCCGCCCCGATAGTATGAATGTCCGCCATGGGGACAGCCACAGGGAACCGGGCCACGTGGTTTTCCCTGGTCAGTCGGATGCCATCACTGATCAGTGCAACATCGGTGGAGGTTCCTCCCATATCGAAAGTGATCAGATGGTGGGGGACGGACAGTGTGGCGGCCGCAAGTCCCCCGGCGGGGCCCGATAGCAGGAGATTGACCGCTCGTCTTGACGCCTGGTCTGCCGAGATGGTGATCCCTGTTGACTGCATGATCGAGAGTGAACTCGGGGTCACCAATCTCTGCAGGGACAGCATGTATTCCCGAATAAGCGGGCCGATCCAGCCATTGAGCCAGGTCGCGACCCCGCGCTCGTACTCCCGGTATTCAGATAGAACAAATGAAGACCGTGAGACAAAGTAGTCGTCGGCGAACAGTGCCTCGATCTGCTGTTCGTGCTCGGGATTCAAAAACGAGAACAACAGGTTGATTGCAATGGCCTCGGGTCGCCTGGTATCTACCTTCGACTTCAATGCTGCCAGCGTGTCTTTCGACAGCTCCTGCACCACGTTGCCCCTGGCATCCATTCGTGCATCGACCTCAAACAGCAGTGAGGGGTCAACGGGCGGGGTCGGAATGGTTACGTTCAGATCATAGAGCTCACTTCTGGTCTGGCGACCGATACGTAGTACATCAGCAAGACCGGAGTTGGTGATGTAGGCGGTCGGAACGCCCTTGCCCTGCAGTGCTGCGTTCGTCGCGACGGTCGTGCCATGAATAATCCTGACCTCGCCTCGGCCAAGCGCTGCAGCAAGCCCCATATCCCGGATGCCCTGTGCAATGGCTTGTTCCGGCGCCGCTGGCGTCGACAGCACCTTGTGGAGCATAAGCTTGCCGTCGTTCAGGCAGACGAAATCTGTGAAGGTACCACCCGTGTCGATGCCAAGGTAATGCAGGCTCAAGGTCGACGTCCCATGGCGAAACTCCTAATCGGAGGACCAGAGGATAACATTTGATGCAACATTTGATGCCGCACGGCAAATGTCCGGACGGCTGTGGAGATTGACCTCCGGTGAATCGGGCCCGATGATCTATCAGCGCAAGAGCAGGAGAAGCCAGTATGCCGGAGCTACCAGAGGTTGAAACAACTCGTCGGGGAATCGAGCCCCATGTCGTTGGAAAACGGGTTCGCCTGGTTGATATCAGACAGCCTGCCCTGCGCTGGCCAGTCAGTGAAGCCCTGGCCCAAAGTGTTACCGGGCTAACCATTACCCGGCTCGATAGACGAGCCAAGTATCTGCTCTTTGGCACCGCGCGAGGTCGAATCATGATGCATCTCGGCATGTCGGGCAGCCTGCGCATCCTGCGGGACGAGACACCACCTTCAACCCACGATCATGCCGACTTCATCTTTGATGATGGAACCATACTTCGATATCGCGATCCCCGTCGGTTTGGATCGATATTCTGGTTGCCTGATGATGACGAACACCCGTTGCTCGATGGTCTCGGTCCGGAACCGCTTGAGGCAGACTTTGACGGGAACCATCTGTATCAGCGCTCCCGCGGGCGACGAGTGGCAGTCAAGCTGCTGATCATGAACAGTGCGATTGTTGTCGGGGTTGGCAATATCTACGCCAATGAATCCCTGTACCGTGCCGGAATCAGGCCGGACCGTGCCGCGATGAGGGTGAGTCGCACGCGTTATCTCCGGCTGGCCACCGCCATCACGACCGTATTGGGTGAGGCGATCGAGGCGGGTGGAACCACCCTTCGAGATTTCGTCCGGGAGGATGGTGCGCCCGGGTATTTTCAAACCCGGCTTGATGTCTACGGCAGAGGCGGGAAACCTTGCGTGGGTTGTGGGTCGCCGCTGCGGGAGGTCCGTCTGGGGCAGCGAACCACGGTGTTCTGCCCTCGATGCCAGAGATAGAATCTGCCTCGACGCCCTGGTGGTGTCAGATGCAAAATCTCTGTAACCCTATTGTCCTTTAGAATTAAAGACTTATACTGGTAACTTTAAGCCCTTTCCTCATAAGTGATTGTGCGGCAGGAGGGTGGCGCTGATTGGGGTCCAATGGAGCGAATCATGGAAAGATCAACAATGCGCGGTACACGGCTACTCGTTCTCGCGAGCGTGCTGACTCTGGCACCACAGTTCGCCGTAGCCGAAAGGGTCGATGAGAATCCTGGTGGATTCAAGATGATGGCTGACCTGTTGGTGGCTCGTCCCCTCGGCCTGGTGGTAGTGGGAGTGAGTACGGCAGCCTATGTGGTCAGCCTGCCGGTGTCGATGATGGGCGGCAATGCCGAGGAGGCTGGGAGAAAGATGGTGGTCGAGCCAGCGAGAGAAGTTTTCGTACGCTGTCTGGGATGCAGCAGGCCTGGCAGAAAAGAAAAGATCAGGGATTAGCCTGGATGGTCTTGTGAGGCCGGAATTTCCATGAGCTGCCCCATGAGCTGCCGACTCGAATGCAACGGGTGACTTGGCCCCGGTATTATTTCGGTCAGGTTTCAGTTCCCGGTCCGGTGACTCAGGACACTTCACCGTTCTTCAAGGCCTCGACGACCAGGGGATGCACAAACGGCGAGACATCTCCACCGTAAGAGGCAATCTGTCGAACCAGTGAAGAGGAGATATAAGAAAACTCCTCCGAGGGTGCCAGAAAGACGGTCTCAAGCCCGGGCATCAGGACACGGTTCATTCCAAGCATCTGAAACTCGTACTCAAAATCGGTGACGGTCCGTATGCCTTTGAGCAGTATGCTCGCACCCACTTCCCGGGCGAAGTCGACGGTCAGGGTATTGAATCCTCTCACCACGACGTTGGGTATGTCTGCCAGAACCTGCTCTGCCAGCCGAACTCGCGTCTCAAGTACGCTGGGCGACTTGTGTGGGCTGGTGGCGATTCCCAATACCACATCGTCGAAGAGGTTGGCGGCCCTCTCGATGAGATCGGCGTGACCATTGTGGATAGGATTGAAGGTACCGGGATATAGGACAGTAGTCATTGTTGTTGTAGTTGGAATGGCCGAAAGGCCGCAATCATGCCGATATTGACTGGAAAAATCCAGCCTGCCCGATGGCGGGCTGATTCGTCATCGTGCCGATAGCCTGGGTCGCCGAGCGGCTCCAGCTGTCGAGACGGGCACTCGCAGCGCCACGACGGCCAGCACCGCAGGCAGTGGCTCAACGGCCAGGGGCGATGGTTAGTGACGATAGAGCGCATAGTGAACCGCCCCGGCACGTTTCGATCTGTACACCGGGAGACCCGCAAAGGAATCCGGCGGTATTGTGCCTGTTTCAACGTAGACGATGCTGTCTGCCGACAGGATCGATGGCAGCAATGGCTCAAGTGTGGTCAGCATTGTCCCGTGGAATGGTGGATCCAGAAAGACGATGTCGAAGCTGGATGAGTTGTCTGTCAGGAATGCCTCGGCGGTGCTGTGACAGATGGTCTGGCAGTCGTCGGGAGCGCCCAGTGCGGTCACGGTCAGGTCCAGCTGACGACAGACGTTCGCCGAGCGATCGACCAGGGTCACGTGGCTGGCCCGGCGTGACAGGGCTTCAAGGCTGAGGACGCCGCTGCCGGCAAACAGTTCAAGGCATGTGGCACCATCCAGATCCATGGCCAGCCAGTTGAACAGAGTTTCGCGAACGCGGTCGGGGGTGGGGCGAACTTCCTCGTCGGTCCGAAAAGATATTTTGCGACCGCGCCACTTTCCGCCGATAATTCTTATTTGATGAGCAGAATTTCCGCGTCGCATAGGCGGTGGTGGTTGGAGAAACGTCGATGTCGAACAATGTTGCAGAACCCGTGTCCGAAGGCAAGGGCGGCTTTTTCAGTCGAATCCGGCGAGGGCTGGGCAAGACACGGGCAAGCCTGGTCGAGGGCCTCGAACGGGTCTTTCTGGGACAAAAGGTCATCGACGAAGCCCTGCTCGAGGAGATTGAGACCACACTTTTGCTCGCGGACGTCGGCGTCGAGACAACCCAGGAGATCGTCAACGCATTGACCGGCCGCGTGGCCAGGAAGGAACTGGATGATCCTGCCGCACTTTATGTCCAGCTCAAGCGCGAATTGAACGGGATCCTGTCGGTTGCCGAGGAGCCAATGGTCATTCCGGATCATCAGCGCCCCCATGTGATTCTTATGGTGGGCGTCAATGGTGCCGGCAAGACAACGACCATCGGAAAGCTCGCGCATCGCCTCAAGTCAGAAGGCCGGTCCGTGATGCTGGCGGCGGGAGATACCTTTCGTGCCGCTGCGGTGGAGCAACTCAAGACGTGGGGTGATCGTAATGGGGTCCCCGTCATTTCACAGGGGCAGGGAGCGGACAGTGCGTCGGTGATCTACGACGGCCTCGCCGCTGCCCAGGCGCGCGGTGTTGACGTGCTGATTGCCGATACCGCCGGTCGCCTGCAGAGCAAGAAGAATCTCATGGAAGAGCTCAGCAAGATCACCCGGGTGCTCGGCAAGCTCAATGAGAACGCGCCGCATGAGGTGCTGCTGGTGCTGGACGCCGGGACCGGCCAGAACGCGCTGTCCCAGGCGCGGGCGTTTTTAGCCGCGGTTGACGTGACCGGTATCGTACTGACCAAACTCGACGGCACCGCCAGGGGCGGCGTGATCTTTGCGGTCGCGAGGCAGGTAGGGCTGCCCATTCGTTTTGTCGGGGTCGGTGAGCAGATAGAAGATCTTCGACCATTCGTTGCCAGTGAGTTCGTCGATGCTCTGTTCGACGGCGCTTCGGCAGAGGTGAAACAAGAGGTCACTCGTTGATCCGATTTGATCAGGTCAGTAAACGATATCCGGGCGGCAAGGACGCACTGTCCCGGGTCAGTTTCGAACTGGCCGATGGCGAAATCGCTTTTCTGACCGGGCACTCCGGCGCTGGCAAGAGTACCCTGATGAAACTCGTGATCGTGATGGAACGAGCCAGCCAGGGGCAGGTATTCGTCAACGGAATGAACGTCAACCGCGTACGGAGCGGGCAGATCCCCGCGATCCGTCGCAACATCGGGGTGGTGTTCCAGAATCATCAATTGCTGTTTGATCGGACAGTCTTCGACAATGTCTCGCTGCCGCTGCTGATCGCCGGCTTTCAGCATCGGGAGATTGGCCGACGAGTCAGAGCCGCGCTGTCGAAGGTTGGGCTCGCCGACAAGGAGCGAGTTCTTCCCATTACGTTGTCTGGCGGGGAACAGCAGAGAGTCGGTATCGCGCGTGCGGTAGTCAATCGTCCGGCACTGCTGCTTGCCGATGAGCCCACGGGGAATCTCGACCCGGCGCTGTCCCAGGAGATCATGAATCTGTTCGATCAGTTCAATCAGGTGGGCGTCTCGGTATTGATTGCGACCCATGACCTGGATCTCGTGGCGAGAATGGGCAAGCGGCAGATTGTCCTCCATGATGGGCGCCTGCAGGAGGGTGTCTGAGTGACCAGTGGTGCCAGAGCAGCGGTCACGCGACCCCGGGACCGGTTCAGAGCCTGGATGGCGAACCATCGTCGCGTACTGGGTGAAACCCTTGTCGGTTTCAGACGGGACTGGGGAACCAGCCTGATGACCTGGCTGGTGCTGGGCATCGCTCTGGTACTCCCGCTGTTCCTGTACCTGTTGCTGATGAATGCCGCCAGTATCAGCGGTGGCTTCGAAGGTAAACCGCGAATCAGCCTCTATCTCGATTCCGGATACTCGGCACAGTCAGGCAAGGCCCTGGCGCAACGTCTTGCGGATGGAAATCCTGCTGAACTGGTCGTGTATATCAGCCCCGAGGAGGCGTTAGCCGAGTTTCAGTCCAGGTCCGGTTTTGGCGATGTGTTGAACAGCCTGCCCAGCAATCCCTTGCCCGGGCTCATCGAGGTGACCCCGTCCGACATAGAGCCTGGCGCGCTACGGCGTCGGGCCTCCGAGTACGAGTCGCTGCCGGGGGTTTCGATGGTGGTCATGGACGTCGCCTGGATTGAACGGCTGTTTGCGCTACTGTCCCTGGGTGAACGCCTCGTGGTGGCGCTGTCCCTGGTGCTGGCCGTTGGCATGTTGCTCGTGATCGGAAACACCATTCGCCTTGCGATCGAAAATCGCCGGGCCGAGATCGAGGTCGTCAAGCTGGTGGGTGGCACAGACGGATTTGTACGCCGTCCCTTCCTCTATATGGGACTCGGTTATGGTCTGGGTGGTGCGCTCACGGCGTGGCTGCTGGTACAGATCAGCCTGTGGTTTCTCCGCGGGCCGGTGGAACTGCTCGCCCAGTCCTATCAGAATGCCTATTCGCTGCAGGGCCTGGGTGTCATCGAGACACTGGGGGTTTTCGTTGCCAGTGGCCTGCTTGGGATCATTGGTGCGGCACTGGCAGTCAACAAGCATCTGCGGGAGATGGACAGCTGATGCGGCGGGGCCCGCCCTCTCGATTCGCCGGATACGCCTTGTAGTGGTAGAATACGCGGCCCTGTCCGCCTCCGAGTCCTTACTTTCTTGTCTACACAGACCCTGACCTCTCCGCTACAGCCTATTGACCTCCTATCGCCGGGCGGCAATCTGGATGCCTATATCCGGACGGTGAACGCCGTCCCGATGCTGACACCAGAACGGGAAGCATCGCTCGCGAAGCGGCTGTTCGAGGACGGCGATCTGGATGCGGCGCGCCAGCTGGTGTTTGCTCACCTGCGCTTCGTGGTGTATGTATCGCGTTCCTATGGGGGATATGGTCTTGCCGAGGCGGACCTCATCCAGGAAGGCAATGTCGGTCTGATGAAAGCCGTGAAACGGTTCAATCCTGAATTCAAGGTGCGGCTGGTTTCTTTTGCGGTTCACTGGATCAAGGCAGAAATGCACGAGTACATCCTGAAGAACTGGCGGATCGTCAAGATTGCGACCACCAAGGCGCAGAGAAAGCTGTTCTTCAATCTGCGCAGCACCCGCAGGTCTCTTGGCTGGATGAGCGAGAATGAGGTCACGGACGTTGCGCAGGCACTGGGGGTCGAGCCACGTGTTGTCAGGCAGATGGAGGGGCGGATGGCGGGCCGGGACCTGGCCTTTGATCGACCGGATGACGACGATGAGAATGGGGCCAGTCCGGTGGATTTTCTTGCAGATGTCAGTCATGACCCTGGCCATCTCGCGGAAGCCCAGGATGATCGGGATCACGACAGCGAACTACTCGCGTTGGCGGTTGAGGGACTCGATGGCCGAACCCGGGAGATCATTTCGAGCCGGTGGCTCACCGAGCCCAAAAGCACGCTACATGATCTGGCCGACCGCTTTGGTATATCGGCGGAGCGGGTCAGACAGATTGAAGCGAATGGCCTGAAGAAACTGAGAGACAGTCTCTCCGGTTAACCAGGTGGTCCTGGGCGGGCCGCAAGGAACAATTCATGGGCCATTGGTTTCTCATCACGGCAGCGGTCAGCGGGTTTCTCTCGGTGGCGCTGGGTGCTTTTGGGGCACATGGTCTCAAGTCGGTCCTGCCTGCTGATCGGCTCGATGTCTTTGCCACTGGCGTGACTTACCAGATGAATCATGCGCTCGCGCTGCTGGTGGTTGGCATCCTCTATGGCCTCTGGTCGGAGCGCACATGGCTTGCTGCGTCGGGCCTATGCTTCATCGCAGGGACGGTTTTGTTCTCAGGGAGCCTGTATGCACTGACCCTCACCGGGATGAAGTGGTGGGGGCCGGTGACGCCAGTTGGCGGTCTGTTGCTGCTAGGTGGCTGGTGCGCCCTTGGTGTTGCTGCCTGGCAGAATTTGCCGTGACAGTGCGAGGCGTCCGCAGTTTTGTATTGCGTCAGGGGCGAATGTCTGATGCCCAGAAACGGGCACTGGAAACCCACTGGCCTAGATACGGCCTCGAACTTGCCGATCTTGCTGACGTGCCTCGTATCTTTGGTCGAACTGCGCCGTGCACGCTGGAAATCGGGTTTGGAATGGGCGACTCGCTGCTCGAAATGGCCCTCGCTACGCCCGAAACGGACTTCATTGGAGTCGAGGTTCATCGCCCCGGTATCGGGCATCTGCTGCTGGGAGCCGCTCGCGCGGGCCTGACCAATTTGAGGGTGATTGATCGGGATGTCATTGAAGTGCTTGGCGCGCTGCCGGGTGGTGCGATCGAACGGTTGCAGATCTTCTTTCCTGATCCCTGGCCGAAAAAGAAACATCACAAGCGGCGCCTGATCAGCAACTCCTTTCTGGACCTGGCATTGCCTTGCCTGGTGTCGGGCGGTCGGCTGCATATTGCGACCGACTGGGTCCAATATGCAGCAGAAATCCAGGCGTTAGTCGCCGCGGACGACCGTCTCGTGTCCTGTGAACCGCCCTGGCGCCCTGAAACAAAGTATGAGCGTCGAGGCGTCAAGCTGGGTCATGAAGTCTTCGACATCGCCTGCAGGACGCGATAGCGCTGCCCGGACTCAGCACGCCGGGCAGGTCCCATTGGCGTCTCGCTCAGTGATAGCGCCATTGGCCTGGTGTTCGACACCTCTCATATTCAGACCGCATTCGTGATTTTCGTGTGCGGACTCGCCCTTATCTTCACTCGCGAACGTGGCTCGTCAGAGGTTTCCCGGATTACGCTGGATCAACGCGCGTCAGGAGTTCATCCAGAAAGCGCAGGCCGAGCTCCGTTGTCTGAATGGTACCGTCAGGAGTCAGGAGTCCGTCTTTCATTCCACGCTGCATGAACCTTGAGATGGTGGAAGCCGCGAGACCGGTTCGGGCTTCGAACAGCGCAAGGCTGCATCCACCGCAGAGTCTCAACGCGTTCATCAGAAACTCCACCGGCAGCTCCCGCTCGGAAATCCCTGCGATGCGAGTCAGGGGACGTTTCAAATAGTCCGCCGGGACCCGCGTGTTGACCGTCCTGAAGATACCCGCACTGGTGGTCAGCTTGCCATGTGCGCCTGCCCCTATCCCGAGATAATCACCAAACTCCCAGTAATTGACATTATGGCGACACTGCTTGCCGGGCCGGGCAAAAGCGGATACCTCATAGCGCACGTATCCGTTGTCAGCCAGCAGGGCCAGACCCGCCTGGATGATTTCGTCCGTGGCGTCCTCGTGCGGCAAACGGGGGGGATGGTTGAAAAACACAGTGTTGGGCTCAATGGTGAGCTGATACCAGGACAGATGGTCCGGTGCCAGGGAGATGGCGGTTGTGAGGTCGGCCATCGCTTCTGCGGGGGACTGGCCGGGCAGACCATACATCAGGTCGAGGTTGATGTTGTCAAAGCCCACCTGGCGAGCGACTTCGATGGCCTTGCTGGCTTCAGATGCGGAGTGAATTCTGCCCAGTCGTGCCAGATGTCGGTCATTGAAGCTTTGGATTCCCACGCTGAGCCGGTTCACGCCGGCCAGGCGATAGCCCGCGATGTTGCCCACATCAACGGTTCCCGGGTTGGCCTCCAGCGTGATTTCGATGCCAGCCTCAAACCCCAGAGCGTCGTTTGCGCCGTCAATGATCCGGCCGATCACTGACGGTGAGATCAGGCTGGGTGTACCACCTCCAAAAAAAACAGACTGGAGCGGCCCGATAGCATCAAGGGGAGGGTCTTTGAGCTCCCCCATCAGTTGGTTGGCATAGGCGTCTTCCGGAATCGATCCGCTGTGGGCATGGGAATTGAAGTCGCAGTAGGGACACTTGCGCTGGCACCAGGGGAAATGAACGTACAGACCAAGGGGTATTCTAGGCCCCATAGCGCGCTTCGAACTGTTGGGCGAACGAGCCCAGTGCACGGCCGCGATGGCTGATGGCGTTTTTCTCGGTGGCGCTCAGCTCTGCAGCGGTACTTGCACGGCCCTGTGGAATGAAGACAGGATCGTATCCAAAGCCGTTGCTGCCACTGGCCCTTGCCGCGATTCTCCCCGCCCAGGTACCGATCGCAATGATGGGCGTCGGGTCGAGTTCGTGTTCAAGGAGAACGATGACGCAGTGAAACCGTGCTTGCCGGTCCTCCTGATCGGCGAGTTCTGACAGCAGCGCCGTGACGTTTTCCTCGTCGGTGGCGCTCGGGCCCGCATAGCGGGCCGAGTAGATACCCGGCCGACCCCCCAGTGCCCTGACTTCCAGGCCGGAATCGTCGGAGATCGCAGGCAGGCCGCTGACCCGCGTGGCGTGGCGTGCCTTGATCAAGGCATTTTCGACGAAAGTCAAACCGGTCTCCGGGACGGAGTCGATATTCAGGCTGGCCTGTGTGGTCAGCTCGATCTGACCGTTCAGGATGTCTGTGATTTCCCGGAGCTTGTGCTGATTACCACTGGCCAGGATGCAACGCATCAGTAGTACTCCCGGGTAAAGGCAAGGTGATAGGCTTCGGATTCGCCCGCGGGTTTGATCGTGATATCAAACCAGATGGTGTCGGTCTCGCTGACAATCTGTGAACAAAGGTAGTAAATGGCATCCTGTTCCAGAACTTCCCGGAACTCGAGATCAGATTCCTGGGCGAGCAGGTTTCTGGATTTTCCCGCCACCTGGACTCGGACCGGCCGTCCATCCTGACGTACCGCGATATTGGTCATGATGCGATTACTCGCACGAACGATGTCGTGCTGCCGGGCCACATCAGCGGGGATAGCGGTAGAGGGCAGCGTGGTGTAGTGGATACGGTAGCCACGCCAGTCCACCGCGCTCTCGGCATGCGCCGATACCGACAGCGACATGATCAGTCCCATGAAAATGACGGGCAGAAATCCTGATCTCATTTCCGAATGGTTCCCGCCTGGGCTTTTATGGCAGTCCAGGTCTTACTCGATGCGTTCCGGGTGAACACAGGGCTGTCATGGCCGTTCCGGCCGTACACTTTGCCGTCCGGACACCCTTCCCGCACGACCAGGGCGAGCCTGAGGCGGGCACGCTCAGGGCTGTCATGGACGTTCCGGCCGTACGCTTTGCCGTCCGGACACCCTTCCCGCACGACCGGGGTGAGCCTGAGGCGGGTACGCTCAGGGCTGTCGCCGGCATGCCCAGCGCTGCTAGAGGCCAAGAATAATGCCGCGGGGAACGCCCAGCAGTTGGGCAATGGGTTCGACGACGAGGTACGAATCAATCAGGGTGATCGCCACAAACACCAGGATGATGGAGAAATCCATCCCGCCCATGGGTGGCAACAGCTTGCGGGCAGGAGTGCAGATCGGCTCGGTGAGCTGATGCACCAGCGTCAACGCCGGGTTGGCGGAAAATGGCGCGATCCAGCTTGCTATTACCATGATGAGCAGTGCGAAAAAGTATATATCGAGAATGGTCGAGAACTGGCCGAGCAGGACCCAGGGAATATAGAGGGGCATAAACAGGGGGCCACCTTTGAGCGCCATCACCAGCCCTACCGCAATGATCTGAACAAGAAACGCCACGGTGAAAGTAGCAAAATCCACATTTCGGACGGTGGGAAGTATCTTTCGTAGCGGGCGAATGGCCGGGTCCGTGATCTTTACAATCGCCTGACAGATCGGGTTGTAGTAGTCGGCTCGTGATACCTGCATCAGGAATCGAAGCATCGTCAGGATGAAGTAGATGCCGAAGAAGGTTTGAACCAGGAAAACACCAGCGTTGGCGAAGTTCTGCGTCATGTATCGGTCCCTGGCCTGCCTTGATAGTGTGATTGACGATTATACCGACATACCGAACAAAACGGTCAATCGATGGCCCAACCAGCGTGTTGAGTCGCAGATCAGTCTTCGGCGCCGAGTTCAATGGATCGACGATGGGCCGCCGCGATGGCCTCATCGAATGTACCGCTGAGGTCCCTCGTGTTAAATACGTCCAGTGCCGCCGAGGTGGTCCCTCCGGGTGAGGTGACTCTTTCACGAAGCGTCCCTGCAGGTACATCTGCTTGCTCGGCCATCATCGCTGCCCCCAGGGCGGTTTCGACGACGAGCTTGTGGGCGACTTCCGGAGACAGCCCCAGATGATGTCCGGCCGCTTCAATGGCTTCCATGACGGCGAAAAAATAGGCTGGACCACTGCCGGAAACTGCAGTGACTGCATCGAGTTCGGACTCCTCGTTGACCCAGATGTATTTGCCAACAGCGGACAGGATTTCCTCGGCTTGACGACGCTGGGAATCCTCCACCGTCGGCGTCCCATACAGTCCGGTGATGCCCCGACGTACCAGCGCTGGCGTGTTCGGCATGCAGCGGATGATGGGCGTGTTCTCACCCAGCCAGCGCCTGAGTGACCCGGTCGTGATGCCGGCAGCCACACTGATGATGAGTTTACCGTCCACCACGGGTGCGATCTGCTGACAAAGATCCGCGACTACGTTTGGTTTGACCGCCACCACGACCACATCGGCATTGCCGGCCGCGTCCCTGTTGTCTGATGTGACCTTCAGCCCCATCCGGGCCGCGGCCTCCCGGGCCTCGGCCCAGGGATCAGCGGCGGTCATGCCGCCGGCGTCCATGCCGCCGTCGATCAGTCCCCCAAAAATGGCGCGCGCTATGTTACCTGCGCCCAGAAACGTCAGTTTCATACTGTGATCTCCGATAATGCTGGTGATTGTCTTTGAAAAATGACCGGGTGTCCTTCCGAGCCTAGCGTGCTGGTTCTGATCTCGACCCGAAGATCGCTGTTCCGACCCTCACCCAGGTGGCGCCCTCTGCGATGGCGAGCTCAAGGTCGCCCGACATCCCCATCGATAGCTCAGTGAGGCTTTCCAATCCGGATTCGCCTCGAAGTGTGCCAAGCAACCCTGCAAGTTGTCGAAAGTACAGCCGTTGGGCGTTGGTGTCATCAGTTTGTTCGGTGATGGTCATCAGTCCACGTATTGACAGTTGCGGCAGGTCACGAATCTGATCGATCAGTTCGCCTGCCTCGTCGGGCCGAACGCCATCTTTGGCGGAATCGTCGCTCACGTTGACCTGGACCAGGACATTGAGCGGCACGTCCCTTTCCCTTTGGGCGTTAAGCCGGCGTGCTACCTTCAGGCTGGCGAGGGAGTGTACCCAGTCAAAGCGGCTGGCGATCTGCCGCGTCTTGTTGGACTGAATGTGCCCGATAAAGTGCCAGGTGGCGGTTGGTAGCGCGTCGATCTTTTCGATGGCATCCTTTAGATAATTCTCGCCGAAGTCTGTCTGACCAGACCCAAGGGCTTCCCGTACAAGTGATTCCGGTTTGGTCTTGCTGACAGCCAGCAGTCGAACAGAATCCTCCCGCCGGCCTGCTGCTTCGCATGCCGCAGCGATCCGCCGTCGAACAACCTCGAGGTTTTCGGCTATGGTGGTCATGTCTGGAGAAAAAGTGGTTTATTGAAGAATTCGATACTACTATTAGCGTGCCATTGATCAAACCGCAACTGGCCCCTCTTTCAAGCCTGGTCGGCGGTACTTTCAATCCTGGTCCAATGGTCCAGAGCGAAAACGGTCTAAACGAACGTTCTAAAGAGAAGGCAGAGCACGATGGATATTACGGAACTACTGGCATTTAGTGAGAAGCAGGGCGCATCGGACCTGCATCTGTCCGCAGGGCTACCTCCCATGATTCGGGTAGATGGAGACATTCGCCGAATCAACCTTCCTGCACTGGACCACAAGGAAGTCCATGAACTGATCTACGAGATCATGAATGACAAGCAGCGAAAGGACTATGAGGAGTTCTTTGAGACCGACTTTTCGTTTGAGGTACCCGGTGTCGCCCGGTTCAGGGTCAATGCGTTCAACCACAATCGAGGTGCCGGTGGCGTTTTCAGAACGATCCCGTCGAAGGTTCTCAGCATGGAAGAACTGGGCATGGGTGAGACCTTCAGGAGTATTGCGGAAACCCCGCGTGGTCTGATTACGGTGACGGGCCCCACGGGTTCAGGCAAGAGTACGACACTGGCAGCGATGATGGACTACATCAACGACACGCGCTATCAGCACATCCTGACGGTGGAGGACCCCATAGAGTTTGTCCACGAGAGCAAGAAGTGCCTCGTGAATCAGCGTGAAGTCCATCGGGACACACTGGGTTTCAATGAGGCGTTGCGATCAGCACTGCGTGAGGATCCGGACATCATTCTGGTAGGAGAGATGCGGGACCTTGAAACGATCAAACTTGCCCTTGAGGCCGCGGAAACCGGGCACATGGTGTTTGGCACCCTGCATACGTCCTCGGCTGCCAAGACCATCGATCGCGTCATTGACGTATTCCCTGCGTCAGAGAAGGCGATGGTGCGTTCCATGCTGTCAGAATCACTGGCCGCTGTGGTCTCCCAGACACTCCTCAAGAAGATCGGCGGTGGTCGCGTGGCGGCCCACGAGATCATGCTGTGTACGCCCGCCATTCGTAACCTGATCCGCGAAGATAAGGTGGCGCAAATGTACTCTGCGATTCAGACTGGTGGCAAGCTTGGCATGAAGACGCTTGATCAGGCCCTGAAGGTTCTGGTGGAATCGAAGACCATCACCAAAGAGCAGGCCCAGGAAAAAGCCAAGATGCCGGCCGACTTTGCCTAGCCGCATAGCGGACTCAGCTTCTGCCATACACCAGCATTTCTTTCCCACAATTGATAAGTAGCCATGATTGATTTTGACAAGTTGCTGAAGGTCGTCGTTGAGCAGGGAGCGTCTGACCTTTTCATTACCGCAGGATTGCCTCCTTCCATCAAGGTCAGCGGGCGCCTGATGCCCATGTCCAAGACCGCACTGACCCCGGAGCAGGCAAGGGAACTCGTGCATTCGACCATGCACGAGGGACAGATCCAGGAGTTTGAGGCAGAGCGTGAATGCAATTTTGCTATCCATTCGCCCATCGCCGGTCGATTCAGGGTGAGTGCGTTCTATCAGCGCAACTTCGCCGGGATGGTACTGCGTCGGATCGAGACCGACATCCCATCGGTGGATGATCTGCTGTTACCCCCCGTCATCAAGACCCTGGCCATGACGAAACGGGGCCTCATCATTTTTGTCGGGGCCACCGGTACCGGTAAGTCTACTTCTCTGGCGGCGATGATTGGTTATCGGAACGAGAAGAGCAAGGGCCACATCATTACCATTGAAGACCCCATTGAGTACATTCATGAGCACCGCGGCTGCATGGTGACCCAGCGGGAAGTTGGAGTCGATACGCCCAGTTTCGAGATCGCTTTGAAGAACACCCTTCGGCAGGCACCGGATGTGATCATGATCGGCGAGATCAGAAGCCGTGAAACCATGGACTATGCGGTGACCTTTGCAGAAACAGGTCACCTTTGTCTGGCGACCCTGCACGCGAACAACGCCAATCAGGCGCTGGACCGGATCATCAACTTCTTTCCTTCAGACCGATATGATCAGGTCTGGATGGACCTGTCGCTGAACCTTCGAGGCATGGTGGCCCAGCAACTGGTCCCCACCATTGATGGCAAGGGCCGAATGGCGGCGATTGAAGTGTTGATCAATACACCACTGGTATCTGACACAATTCGTAAAGGTGAGGTTCACGCGCTCAAGGAAATCATGAAGAAGTCCACCGAGCAGGGTATGCAGACCTTTGATCAGGCCCTCTACCAGCTCTACAGTGATGGTCATATCAGCTATGAATCGGCACTGGCTTCCGCAGATTCCGCCAATGATCTGCGTCTGTTGATCAAGCTGTCCGGTGGTGAGCGTGCTGCCAGTGGCCCCCGGGGCCTGTCCCTCGAGGCCAATGAGGATGATATCGGGCTCAGCTAGGTTCCCTTCATGTAAGGGCGCTGACACGCGGTGTCAGCGTGCGCACTTTCTTTCACGACTACAGCGTGCCAGTGGGGCACGCTCAGGGCTGCTTAATCAGAGCTTCTGAACCATGATTCCAGAATCTCGGCTGCGGCCCGATCGTCCACTTCCCCGTCCTGTTTGCTCCGTTGCCTTGCCTCGAAGGTGGTCAGGCGTTCGTCCATCGTGTCCACCCTGATACCGAATCGTCCGTTCAGTTTCCGGGCAAAGCGTGCCGCGCGTCGTGCCATCTCGCTCTCGCTGCCGTCCATATTGAGCGGCAGGCCGACGATGAATAATTCCGGTTGCCATTCACCCACCAGTTGTTCGACCCGGGTCCAGTCCGGAACCCCGTTGCTGGCCCGGATGATGGCGATCGGCGTTGCGGTTTTTGTGACATGCTGGCCAACAGCGATACCGATCTTCTTCATTCCATAGTCGAAAGCCATGACCAGCGCGCTCATCAGTGCGGTCTCGTGTCTGTAGAGATCAGGTTCAGGTCCACGCCCATCCGGTTCGCAAGCGCCGTCATCTTCTCGCCTGCAGGGACTTCGAACAGGATGTCGGCGCTAAAACTGGCCGTGAGCCAGATTTCCTGCTTCAGTTCCTGCTCAAGCTGACCCGCACCCCATCCGGCATAGCCGACCAATGCCATGAGCCGGCGCGGGCCCGTGTCATTCCTGACGTCCTCAATGAGTGCAGTTGAAGTGCTCATGCAGACGAAATCGTTCACCCTGTAGGCGCCTTCATAGCGAGCTTCCGGCGTGTGCAGGAAGAACAATCGATCCGGTTCAACCGGACCGCCGAGGTGGACCGGGATGCCCTCGAGGCCGTCACGGCCAAGTACTTCCCCCAGACTCAGCCCGCCAGGTTGGTTCACGACCAGTCCGAATGCACCGTCGGTATTGTGTTCGATCAGGAGCGTCACGGTGCCGGAAAAGAAGTCGCCGTCCAGGCGTGGCAGGGCCAGAAGAAACCGGCCGTTCAGAAAGTCTGAGGTACTCACGAGCCGGAAGTCATAGGTATCTCAGTGCTGGATATCTCAGTCATACAAGTTCATCCATAGATGGTTCGGCAATTGGTCGTTCGGCAGTAAGTCATTCGCTAATAAGTGGTTTGGCAACGGATAGTTTGGCAACAAGTAGTCTGGCAACAAGTAGTTCAACAATAGATAGTTTGGCAACAGATGGTTCGGTTTTAAACCGCTCAGTCATAAACAGTCAGCATCAGATGCGCGGAGTTGTACCTTTCGGTCACTAACAACTCAGTGAACTTCGTACGCTGTTACGCCGGAATTGCCAGGTCCGGATAATTTCCAGCACATCAGTGGTCTGTCGCAGTTCGTCCGGAAATGGTGCAAACGGGGATGCCAGCTTGACGATTCGAACCGCCGCATCGTCCAGAATCTGGTGGCCTGAGGATGCAGTAATCTCAATATCCTTGAGAGCACCATCCGGGAGAATGGCTACCATCAGTCGAAGGCAGCCGTAAAGGCCCTGGCGTCGTGCTTCCGACGGGTAATTCAGGTTCCCGATGGTCTCGATCTTTCGTCGCCAGGAATTGAGATAGTACGCATCGATGCTGGAGGCAGTGGACAAACTGGTCAGGCGCTTGATCCTGGGGCGCTTCGCATAGATTTGCCGCTGTTGGTCCAGTCTCGCCTCAAGGCTGGCGATTTCGAGGCTCCGCTCCAGCAGGGACTTCCTGCCGGTATCCTCACCTTCGGTTGGTTCAGGGACCACATACTTCGTATGGTCCGTTGCGGCCTGAGTTGCCTGGCTCGTGGTTGTGACCACCGGGTGCTCTGCTCGTTCCACTCGCTTTGATGGTCGACTGACCGGTACAGGAAGGGTTTCTCTGATTTCGTTATCATGAAATTCGGAGAGGTTGGTGGTGGTGGTCAGTTTCTTTTCGTCCAGAGTGCCACTCCCTGTTTGATTGAACTGAGCCAGAAAATCAGCCTTGTCGGGCCGGTTATCGCTTCGATGCTGGGCGAGGGTCACTTCCATGGTGTGGGTGGAAGGCCGGTTGAGTTCCTGGGTGAATGTGACACCAAGGATGATGACCCCGTGCAGCACCACTGCCAGAAAGAGCGTGAACGTGAGCCGATCCATCGCCGAAACGGCTGGCCGCACGGCGACTGCTGCCGCAGCGCTGGTCACAGACGCTCTGTTCCGTGGCCGCTGGCGCGCCGGCAGTACGGCAGCCATCAGCAGAACCTCTGCTCCAGGAAATCCAGATAACTCGTGGCAATGTCGGTGCCAAATGCTCTGTCAATCTCTCGAATACAAGTCGGACAGGTGACATTGATTTCGGTCAGATACTTGCCGATGACGTCGATCCCCACGAAAAAGAGGCCCTTTTCAACCAGCACGGGCCCCACTGCATTGCAGATTTCCCGATCCCGGTCGGTCAACTCCCGGCCAACCCCTTCCCCACCTGCGGCCAGGTTCCCACGGTTTTCGTCGGCCGAGGGGATTCGTGCCAGGCCGTAGGGGACCGGCTCACCGTTGATGAGCAGGATGCGGGTGTCACCGCTTACAATTTCGGGAATGAACCGCTGTGCCATAGCCTGGCGGGTACCATGGGCAGTCAGGGTTTCGATGATCACCCCCAGGTTCTTGTCACCTGGCTTGACCCTGAAGATCGAGCTGCCACCCATCCCGTCGAGGGGCTTGAACACGACATCCTGATGGACTTTGGCGAAATCCTTCAAGGTCGCGGCGTCACGGCTCACGATGTGAGGTGGACAGGCAGATGGGAATTTAAGGGCGAACAGTTTCTCGTTACAATCCCGGACGCTGCCCGGCCTGTTCGCCACGGGAACGCCCGCGGCCTCGACCAACTCGAGCATGTACGTGAGGTACACGTATTCCATATCGAACGGTGGGTCTTTGCGAAGCAGAACCAGATCAAATTCCGACATCGGTGCGGTACTTTCTGACACCACTTCGAACCAGTCCTGCGGGTCGTTCCGGACCCGGATCTCACGACGATGGGCGTAGACCTCGCTGTCTGTGATATAGAGTCCGGGCGGGTTGATCGTATAGAGGGACCAGCCCTTGCGCTGGGCGGCTTCAAGCATGGCAAGCGTGCTGTCCTTGCGGGGCTTGATTGACTCGATGGGGTCCATGATGACCCCTAGCTTGATCGTCAAGTTTTTCGTCTCTTGGCTAGGGTGTAGAATTGTGTGAGCAATCCATGCTGACGCGACATTGTAAATTGTTTGTCGGTCGAATCCAGACGAAATTTCCTTATTTGTCGGGTACTTATGGATTGAGTTTAACAACTGTGTTACAAAACGCGGTGCAACTCTCCGGCATCAATGCATTTTTTGTGCTAATTATACGGGCAAAGGACCCGAATAAGGCCTATGGACGACAATTTTGAAGGTGTCAAAGTGCTGGTCATTGATGATAGCAAGACCATCCGACGAACGGCCGAAACCCTGTTGTCAAAAGCCGGGTGCGAAGTCACTACGGCGACCGATGGTTTCGATGCTCTGGCCAAGATTGCGGACACGCAACCGTCTATCATTTTTGTGGACATCATGATGCCGCGTCTCGACGGATATCAGACCTGCGCACTGATCAAGAACAATAGTGCTTTCAAAAAGACCCCGGTCATCATGTTGTCCAGCAAGGATGGCTTGTTTGATCGCGCGAAGGGCAGAATTGTGGGCTCCGACCAGTACCTGACCAAACCGTTCAGCAAGGATGAGTTGCTGAGCGCGATTCGTGACCATGTCAAACACGGTTAGCGGCGGGGGGAGAAGAGTTCATGGCTAAGGTGCTCGTGGTGGATGATTCACCAACTGAGATTTTTCAGTTCAAGGAAATGCTTGAGAGGCTGGGGTATGAGGTGATCACGGCCGGCAACGGTCGAGACGGTGTTGATCTTGCCCGTACCGAACAGCCGGATGTGGTGCTGATGGACATTGTCATGCCGGATATGAACGGCTTCCAGGCGACCAGGCAACTGACCCGCGGCAAGGAAACGGCCCACATTCCGGTCATCATCGTCAGCAGCAAGGACCAGGAAACGGACAAGGTCTGGGGAGAACGACAGGGCGCCAAGGGCTATCTCACCAAGCCGGTGGATTCTGATGATCTATCTGATGCCGTACGGGCCTTTTTGTGATGGTGACTGCCCGTGAATAATGCTTACGCAGCGCTCGTTGATCTTGCGTCTCGTAGTGCGGAGGTCTGGCAGGAATTGCCGGCCGCTGACAGTGAGCAGACACATTGGACGGGCCTCGGTTTCAATCTTCTGGGACAGCGCTTCGTTGTTCCCATGGATGAGGTCGCTGAACTGATGCGAGTACCGTCGGCAACCCGGCTTCCAGGCGTCAAGAATTTCGTCGTTGGTGTTGGCAATGTTCGAGGCCGGTTGATGGCGGTGCTGGACCTTGCCATGTACTTTGGAGAGCCTTCCCAACTGGCCAGTAGCCAGCGTCGGGTACTGGCCTATGAGTATGACGAGCAGTATGTTGGATTCATCATTGATGAGTCCTACGGGATGCAGCATTTTCCGAGCGAGGCCTATGACGAGGATGTTTCGGATGTCGCCGGGATTTTCAGGCCCTATCTACAGGGCAGCTACCGGGTAGCTGGCACCCAGTGGCCCGTGTTGAGCCTGGTGGCGTTGGCAGAAGACCCCAAGCTGGAGAAACTTGCGCTGGAGTCCCCGGCGCCTGGGAGAGCAATCAATGGCAACTAAATCCAACATGCTGCGCAAACCGGTCATGGTCGTGCTCGTCGTCCTTCTGGTCGCGCTGCTGGGTGCGTTCGGGATCAACTTCTATCTTGTGCAGGAGGGCCTGGATCGTACCGGATCATATATCAGCTACGCCAACAAGCTTCAGGTCATCGCCCAGCGGATCGCCAAGCATGCGGTCAATGCTGCCACTGGCAATGTGGCGGCGGTCAGCGCGCTGTCCGCCAGTAGCGATGAGTTCGAGACGACTTTCAATAGCCTGAAAGAGGGCAATCCGAGCGAGGGGCTGCCAGCGACCTCGGGTGCGCCAGGGGCCCGGCTGAATCAAATCGATACATTGTGGCTTCAGACAAAGGGTCACGTAGAGCTTATCGTTGGTCATCAGAATACCATGATGGAACTGAGGGACATCTCTGCGGACATGGCGATCGACTTCTCCGCCATGCAACAGGAGAACAATAAGGTCGTGGCTGCGCTGTTGCGACTATCGACTCCAGCCAATGAGGTGGTCCTGGCCCAGAGGCAAGCGGTTCTGATTGAGCGCATGTCCAGAAGTATTGAACGAATGCTCGAAGATACGAGCTCTGGCCTTGCCGACAACTTCACGCGGGACAGCCAGAGTTTCAAGCGGACGCTAAATGGTTTTGTCAGCGGCAACCGCGACCTGTTGCTGACGGCCGTGACCGATAGCGAAGTGCAGACCAGCCTGACGCGTATGGAGGAACTGTATCGATCCATCACGGCACGGGTAGTGGATATAACGGCTCGCGCGGGTGACGTGATTCAGGTCCGAAGTGCCGCAGATTCACTCTATGCCGGTTCAGATGAATTCAGTGGCGTCCTTGATATGCTGATCAATGATTACAGGGAGGCAGGCACTGACGGGTTGGCGTCTCCTGTCAATGGAATCGTATTTGGTGCCCTGGCACTCGTGGTATTCCTTGTGATCGCGGTGGTTGCCTATCGTGGCGCCAGGAAGAGCGTAGGAGAGGCCGCCGTCAGAAATGAGGAGAACCAGGCCGCGATTCTTCAACTGCTGGATGAATTGGCCGACCTTGCGGACGGTGATTTGAGGGTACAGGCGACCGTTTCCGAGAGCTTCACCGGGGCGATCGCCGACTCGATCAACTTTTCCATCGATCAAATGCGAGCACTTGTTTCCAAGATCAACGATACCTCCGCGCAAGTTTCCACTGCAGCCGACCAGACCCAGCAGTCTGTGTCTCAGCTGTCCCAGGCGTCCCAGAAGCAGGCCGCCGAGATCGCCGATGTTTCCACAGCCGTCGATGAGATGGCGGTGTCCATTGACATGGTGTCCTACAACGCGGCGGAGTCCTCTTCGGTTGCAGAGCGATCGGTGGAAATTGCCAATCAGGGGGCAGAGGTCGTTCAGAATACGATCGATGGTATGGACAAGATCCGCGGTCAAATCCAGGAAACGGCGAAGCGGATGAAGCGGCTTGGTGAGAGTTCTCAGGAGATTGGTGACATCGTGGCGCTGATCAACGACATCGCCGACCAGACTAATATCCTGTCGCTCAACGCGGCGATTCAGGCCTCGATGGCAGGGGACGCCGGCAAGGGTTTTGCTGTAGTCGCCGATGAAGTTCAGCGTCTGGCAGAACGATCTGGTGCGGCTGCGAGGCAGATCTCGGCGCTGGTCAAGACCATCCAGAGCGATACGAACGAGGCGGTTTCATCCATGGAACAGACCACCGCAGAAGTCGTTCAGGGTACCCGCCTGGCACAGGATGCAGGCGTGGCCCTCGGAGAGATCGAGGGCGTCTCGAAATCCCTGGCCGAAATCATTGAGATAATTTCTGACGCTGCGAGGCAGCAGGCAGCGTCAGCCGGGAAGATCTCCAACACGATGAAGTCCATTCAGGAGATCACCTCGCAAACCACGGACGGTACGAAGACCACGGTGACGGCGGTAGGTAATCTGGCTGAGATCACGAATCAGCTACGTGCATCGGTCACCGGCTTCAAACTGCCAGAGTAGAGCAAGGTAGCATCGATATGAGCGCATCCCAAGACTATGTAGCTCTGGATTGGATCAAGGGCGAGATCGGCCAGACGCTGAAGCAGGCACAACAGGCACTCGAGGTGGTTGCGGAATCGCCTGAGGATCTCGGCAGCCTGCGCTCCTGCCTGACCGCGATCCATCAGGTCCATGGCACTTTGCAAATGGTCCAGCTCGCGGGACCGACCCAGGTCGCGAGCGAGATGGAACAGCTGTCCCAGGCATTGATGAATAACAATGTCCCCGACGTAGGACGTGCCCAGGAAGCTTTGATGCAGGCGATTCTGCAGATGCCCGGTTATCTTGACCGGATTCACCGGGAGCAACAGGACCTGGAGGCCAACTACCTGCCGATCGTCAATAGCCTGCGAGTGGCCAGAGGTGAGCAGCGAATTCCGGGGGCTGCAGCCGCTTCCGGTCCGGACCTCGGTGCGTTCGTTGGCCCTGCCCAGGACAGCGCCGTGGTGGCCTATGGATCAGGAAATGGCACCGTCCAGCTTCCCAGGTTGCGAGTCCGATACCAGAAGGCACTGGTGGCCGTGCTCAAGCGAAGCAACGCCCGGGAAAACCTGACGCTGATTGGCAAGATCTTCGCCATGCTGACCAGGCTGTGCGGTGCTTCGCCCATAGGCAATGCATCGGTGCTGGGGCTGGCCATCATCGAAGGTGTGACAGGTGGCGCGATCAAGCTGGATAACTCCGTCGCTGGCCTGTTGAAGTCATTCGACAAGGCAATGAAACATCTCATTGACCGGGGTGCGGCCGGGTTGAGTGACGGGATTGACGATGAACTGGTGCTTGGGATGATCAGGGTGATCGACAGCGCCACTAAAGAGACACCCAGAATCCAGGCAGCAAGGGCGCTCGTTGCATCGCCGGGTGACGATCAGGGTGACGACGAGCGCGGGATGGGACTCGGTCCGGATGATGAAACGCTGAGTACCGTTGCCGCGATCATTCGGGAGGAACTGGCCTCTGTAACGGACAAGCTTGACTTGTTCGTCAGGTCAAGCGATCGAAACAACGAAGCTCTGCTGGAGCTTCTGCCTTTGTTGGTTCAGATCTCCGGGACGCTCACTGTGGTGGGCCTGACTGATCATCAGCAATCTGTTGAGGGTCAGGTTCAATTCCTGCGGACGCTCGATTCCGGTGGGGAAAGCCCGGACGACGAACAACTGCTCGATATGGCCCGGGCGCTGCTGCAGATCGAATCTTCTCTGGCAGTATGGCCGGAGAAGATGAGGGCGGTGACGGCGACTCCTTTGGCGACCTCAGTGACGCCCAGGCGGCGGTGATCCGGGAGACCAGAAACGGCCTGGCGCGGTGTCGCGATTGCATTGTGGAATTCGTCTCATCGGACTTCGACCACGACAAGATCGAAACCCTCGGTGCTGATCTGATGGCACTACGTGGTGGACTCCTGATGGCCAATCAGGGTCGCTCGGGTGATGTACTCATTTCCGCCGCTCGCTATGCAGGGCAAGTCGTCAGTCAGCACAGTCGTCCTGAGCTATCTGAACTGGACGATCTTGCCGATGCGATTACCAGCATCGGCTACTACCTTGAGAGACTGATCGAGAACGCCAACGATCCGTACCTGCAGATGATTGAAGTCGCTGAGGCTGCGGTGGACAAACTCGGTTTTCCCGTTGGCGAGGAGGCTCGCCTGGAGTCCGGTGGATCCGTCACGCCTGCCCACGATATTGAGGAGTCACAGGAATCCGACAGCGCGACGTCGACTGAAGACACAGATTTTGAGACGGACGGTTCAGATGCAGAAGTCGAGGAGACAGAAGCAACGGCACCTGAGTCGGCCGAGCAAGCTGAACACGCTGAGCAGGTTGAGCAAGCCGAACATATTGAGCAACCTGAGCACATTGAACAGGAAGATGACGACGATCTGATCGACGAAGAAATCCTCGAGATCTTCGTTGAGGAAGCTGAGGAAGTCCTGGAGACGATCAATGAGTTCCTGCCGGTGTGGCAGGCCAATCGTGAGGACGAAGGCGCTCTGACAGAGGTCCGTCGTGCCTATCACACTCTGAAGGGTAGTGGTCGCATGGTGGGTGCGACGGTGGTGGGTGAGCTCGCCTGGTCCGTTGAAAACGCGCTGAATCGGGTGATCGACGGTACCATCAGTGCTGATGATGCCTTGATGGCTCTCGTCCGGGAGGTGACTGATCGGGTTCCCGAGGGCATCGAGTATTTCCAGCAGCGAAACCAGGGGGCCTTTCAGGTCGACAGGCTTGTGCAACGTGCGGAGGCTCTCGCGGAGGGCCGGGCTCTGTCGGACGATGTGGATACTGCGGCCCTGGCACGGTCGGACTCACCGGAAGTTCCGATGCCCGAAGATGTCTCAGACACGCAGCCGGCATCTGAGCTGTCTGAAGTGGCCGGGCCACCATCTACAGAACCCGATGTCCAGGTAGAGAGCGGCGTTGAGACATCGGTGCAGGACATCGAAAGTGACAATCAGGAATCGTTCGCTCTTGCGGACATCGATGACGAGTCGCGGCCCCCTCTCGAATCGGTCGAGCCGCCATCGGAATCGGATGATATTCAGGTACAGGACCTTGAGGTGGAGGACGACGATTCGTTCTCCCTGATGGACATCGAGGACGATGGGCAGGGGCCACTTGAATCGTCAGACGCGTCGCCGCAAGTGGACGACATGCAGGTGGAAGACATCGAGATGGAGGACGACGATTCGTTCTCCCTGATTGACATCGAGGACGATGGGCAGGGGCCACTTGAATCGTCAGACGCGTCGCCGCAAGTGGACGACATGCAGGTGGAAGACATCGAGATGGAGGACGACGATTCGCTCTCCGTGATTGACATCGAGGACGATGGGCAGGGGCCACTTGAATCGTCAGATGCGTCGCCGCAAGTGGACGACATGCAGGTGGAAGACATCGAGATGGAGGACGACGATTCGTTCTCTTTGTCGGATATCTCGCCAGATCATGCTGCGGATGAACTGGATGAAATCTTCCTGGAAGAAGCATTCGAGAAGCTTCAGCTGGTCCGTGATTATCTGGCGGCCCCAGGGGTTGTAGAAGGTGAATTGGTCGCTGCGCTTCATACGCTAAAGGGCAGTGCTGCGGTTGCAGGGGTTCCTGTGATCAGTCAGATCGCCGGGCCGCTTGAGCAGCTTGCCCTGCAGTCTCTTGGACACACGCCGGATCAGGCGTTCCGGGAGAAAGTCCTGACGGGTGCGAATCTCATCGAACAGGTGTTGGGCAATCTGAGCCTGTACAGGGAATCACTGGCGGGAGTGGACGAATATCTCCTTGGCTTCGAGCAGATTGATCGCGCGACCTTTCGCTTCGATGACATTCGTTTGCTCAGCCAGGTCCACAGCATTGCAGATGAGTTTGAGTTCCTTGATGTTCCAGCGCTGGTACAGGAACTGATGCATGTCAGGACCCAGGCGGAAGGCATCGGACATCAGGAACTGCTGCCGCTCGTGACAGTCCTGATCAGCCTCTATCAGAAGGCCGATGCGGCGGGTAGCCTGATCGAAGGACTCATCGATGGTCTGCAGGCAGGTCACGACGAGTTGCTGCGTCTGTTTGACATGATCGCAGCGGGCCAGAGTGCAACCTGTGATCCGGAGTTGCTTGCCCGCCTGAATGAGCTGGATTCCGTATCGGTCGCAGGGCAGGAAGAAGCCACCGAATCGGCAGGCGTTGAACAAGCCACGCCCGAGAGCGAAGCGTCTGACGGTCAGATAGAACTTCCCGCCGACGACGTTGATGAAGATGTTCTCCCGATCTTCCTGGAGGAAACAGAAGAGCTCATTGAGGGGATTGATCAAAGCATTCTCTCCTGGAGTGAGTCACCTGACGACCGGGCACACCTTGACAACCTGCTGCGCCATTTGCATACCCTCAAGGGTGGCGCGCGTATGGCAGGCATTGCAAGCCTGGGTGAATTCACACACAACTTTGAGACCTTCCTGATTGGGTTGCAGAATCACCCGAGGCCCCTCGATGATGCGTTCTTCTCGCTGCTCAATCAGCAGCAGGATGAGATTCTTCGGCGAGTGGAAATCTATGTGCGGTTCGCCGATGGTGAGGATGTGTCCGCGGAACTCGATGCCATGCGCTTTAGCAGCCCCATTGGCACCAGCAGCGCCGCGACGGTCGTTCCAGAGCAAATTGCAGAACAGGTAGAAACAGTGGCCTCCGGGCCATCAGTTTCGGCAGACGCCGTCCCGGCGCCGGTCGCTTTGCCCGCCGATGAAGTGGATGAAGATATCCTTCCAATCTTTCTTGAGGAATCCGAAGAACTGACCGAGGGCATCGATCAAAGCATTCAGAGCTGGAGTGAGTCCCCCGACGACATGACTCATCTGGACCATCTGCTCCGCCATTTGCATACCTTGAAGGGCGGTGCTCGGATGGCGGGGCTCAATAGTCTCGGCGAATACGCCCACAATTTCGAGACTTACCTGATTTCAGTGCAGCAGAATCCGATTCATCTGGATGATGGATTCTTTTCGCTTGTCAATCAGCGCCAGGATGAGATCACCCGCCGGCTTGAGATCTATAACCGACTGGCGGCCGGGGAGGCTGGTCAGGAAGAACTCACGTCCATGATGCAGGTGACGGAGCCCGACGTGGCCTCACCCGCCACGGTTGACACCGATGACGCCGCCCAGACGCAGTCAGTTGACGAGCCCGAGGCCGTCGAACCCGCGGCAAGGGAAGCAGACAAGGGGAGCGCCACGCATTCGGCCGAGATGGTAAGGGTGTCGTCGGACCTGCTCGAAGAACTGATCAGCCTTGCCGGGGAAGCCAGCATCACCCGCGGCCGGATAGAACAGCAGATTTCGGATTTTGGTGACGCCATCGATGAGATGGAGGGCACGATCAGTCGAATCCGTGAACAGGTGCGTCGTCTTGAGATTGAAGCGGAGTCCCGGGAAACACTGTTGTCCCACCGGTTGGAGGAGGGGGATGGCGCATTTGATGAGTTGGAGATGGATCGCTATACGCTGCTACAGGAGATATCCCGATCTCTGAACGAAGGCTCCTCGGACATGATGGACCTGAAGGATACGCTGACCAACCGCAGTAGAGATGCCGAAACACTGCTGCACCAGCAGGCCCGGATTGCCGGTGAATTGCAGGAGGGTCTGACGCGCACCCGGATGGTACCGTTTGCACGCCTGATCCCGCGGCTGCGCCGGATTGTTCGCCAGGTGAGCGCAGAAATCGGCAAGTCTGTCAGGTTTGATGCTTTCAACGTCGAAGGTGAACTGGACCGGAGCGTTCTGGACCGAATCGTTGCGCCCCTTGAGCACATGTTGCGTAACGCGGTCGATCACGGAATTGAATCTGCCGAGAAGCGCCGGGCCGCGGGCAAGCCCCCGCAGGGAAGAATCAGTTTGCGACTGTCCCGGGAGGGCGGCTACGTGGTTCTGCTGATCAGCGACGATGGCGGCGGTATTAACGTTGACGCCGTGAGAAACAAAGCGATCGAACGTGGGCTGATGACTGCGGAATCGCAGATTTCAGATAGCGAGATCATGCAGTTTATTCTTCATGCCGGCTTCAGCACAGCACAGAAACTGACCCAGATTTCGGGACGTGGTGTTGGGATGGACGTGGTGGTCAGTGAGATCAAGGCTCTCGGCGGCACCGTTACCATTGATTCCACTTTGGGCGTAGGGACTGAGTTTTCGATACGCATCCCGTTTACGGTGTCGATCAATCGGGCGCTCATGGTGGTGGTGCACGATGAAACCTATGCGGTCCCTCTGAATACCATAGAAGGCATTGTGCGCGTGAGCCCCTATGAACTTGAGGCGTATTACCAGCCGGAGGCACCGCTGTTTGAGTATGCCGGGCAGCCCTACCGGCTCCAGTATATCGGCCGGATGCTGGATAAATCAGACAGTCCTAATCTTGAGGGCCAGATTGCGCCGCTGCCGGTCATTCTGGCTCGAAGTGGGGACCACGCCGTGGCGCTGCAGGTAGACCGGGTGATTGGTTCCCGGGAAGTCGTAGTGAAGTCGCTCGGCCCCCAGTTCAACGAGGTAGGCGGCATTTCGGGCGCGACCGTGCTGGGTGATGGCAGTGTTGTCATCATTCTGGACGTGATGGCGCTGGTGCGAAGTTATGAAGCCCTGCAGGTTCAGCAGCCTGTGGCTGATGAGTCAGAGCCAGAGCCAGTGAAAAAGGTTCGCACGGTCATGATCGTTGATGATTCGGTCACCGTTCGAAAGGTCACCTCAAGACTGATGGAACGTCAGGGCTGGGAGGTCATTACAGCAAAGGATGGTCTTGATGCCGTCACCCAGCTTCAGGACATCTACCCGGACGTCGTGCTGCTCGATATCGAGATGCCGCGGATGGACGGATTCGAGGTGCTTCGTCGGGTTCGCAGCGAAGAGAGACTGGCGGGGCTGCCAATCATCATGATTACTTCCCGCACCGGCGAGAAGCACCGTCAACAGGCTCTGGAACTCGGCGTGAATGAGTTCCTTGGAAAGCCTTTTCAGGAAGCCAGCCTGATCAGCACAATCAACCAGGTCATCAATGACTAGCGACGCGTCACAGGCTGAATCAGACCGTGAGGAGCTTCCTGTATTCTGGGTTGCCTTGCAGAAAAAGGGATTGGTATTGCCTGAGGTCACCGTGGCAGAGATTATTGCCTACGAACCGCTTCAACGTCTGGAGGACACTCCCGACTGGTGTCTGGGCCTGCTCGGCTGGCGTGGCCGCCAGGTACCAGTGGTGTCGTTTGAAATGCTCACCGTGGAGCGAGCGAGCTTTTCTCTGGTCAGCGTGTCATCTGCCAGTCTGGTCATTCTGAGAGGGCTCAATGACGCCGACGAACTGCCATTTTATGCTCTGGTCGCGCAAACTCCGCCACGACATTTACTGCTGACTCCCGAAATGTTGATAGAAACTGGAGAAGAAGCGGGTAGGACCGAGCTGGCACAGGTGCGGTTCGAGAATGACCTGGTCTCCATCCCTGATCTCGACTACGTCGAGGCCTGTCTTCGAAACGTCCTGATCACCTAGGGAATCTTCCCCAGGCGGCGACTTCTTCCCTGGAACATCGAGGCTATTGGTCGCCAGTCTGTCGACCGTATCCTGGTGCCTGCATGATTGCCCTGGCGGCAGGCGCCCTTAATTGGTCTGGACAGGATTTTTGAAACCCGTTTTAATCAACCTTGGTGAACCGGAGAGGCGCGATGTCGACTCGAGAACAGGCCAAGGAAAAACGTCGGGAGGCAATCCTCACGGCCGCACGAACCCTGATTCGCCCCGGGAGTGACCTCGGTTTCTCCATGCGCACCCTGGCGGAGCGCGCAGGGGTCAGCATTGCCACGCCGTACAATCTTTTTGGTTCCAAGCAGGCCATCCTGGTCGCGATTCTGGATGCAGACCTTGCCAGCTTCCAGCGAGCGCTCGCGCAGCGGCTGGCGGAACGAGACCCTGGCGGGATAGAAACGCTGTTTGATGCACTGGCACTCATGTTTGATGTGCTGGCCCGGGATGCGGATTTCTACCGCACTGTGCTCGCCGCCATCTCAAGGGATGGTGGACCGGAGCTACGGTATCTGGTGGGAGGACCACGCTATGTGTTGTGGCGGAGCCTGCTCAAGGAGGTTCAGCAGGCGGGTCTGCTCTCGGTTGATGTCGACCTTGGCCCGCTTACCATCGCACTGACCCAGTTGATGTCGGCGACGGTTCAGGAGTGGTCAGAGGGTATGTTGAGCCATGAGGAAATGGTGCTACGGGGCCGCTATGGCATGGCGCTAGCCCTTCTCGCGGTGGCGAGCGAGCCCGCCAGAGCGACCCTGAAGGATCACTTGCTGGAGTCACAGGCCGGGTTGCGGGCGCTCTGGCGGCAGCGGGCAGAGGACTCGGGCGGACGGATCGTACGTCCTGTTGCGGAGGTCAAAGGACATGTGTAGTGAAGTGGCAAATTCCGATCTACCGCGCCGGGTTATCGTGGTTGGTGCAGGGATTACCGGATTGTGTACCGGGCTGGCACTGGCACGTGCGGGACGTGAGGTCACCATTGTTGAACGGGACCCGCCGCCTCCTGATGGCGGCCCGGATGAGGCTTTCTTCGGCTGGAACCGTCGGGGAGCGGCCCAGTTTCGGCATCCACACGCGTTTCTGGCCGTCATGAGCAACCTGCTGGAGGACAGCTTTCCTGACCTGATCGACGAGTTCTTCGAGGCAGGTGCACGTAAGGTCACCTTTGAGGACATGCTTCCCGATGAATTGAAGCAGAGCTATGTGCCAGCACCCGGGGATGAGCGGATGTGGCTCCTGATGTGTCGTCGGGCCACCATGGAAACCGTGTTTCGCCGATACGCTGAACGCCAGCACAACGTAGAGATTCAAAGCGGCGTGAATGTTATCGGCGTGCGTACCGCGCCCGAAGGTGATCTGATTCGCGTCGAAGGGATCGATGTTCAGCGGCGCGGCGAAGCACCGTTTGGCATGGCCGCAGACCTCGTTGTGGATGCGGGCGGTCGCAACAGCAAACTCAAACGCTGGCTCATGGATCTCGGAGCCAGTATTGCAACCGAAGATGATGATGCAGAAATTGTCTACTACACCCGTCACTACCGCCTTCTGCCCGGTGTCGACGAACCCGCCCGGGATCCCGGCAACCCGTCGACCGGTGATCTTGGGTATGTCCGATACGGCGTCTTTCCCGGCGAGGGAGGGCACTTTGCTGTCATCGTCTGCATTCATGATGCGGAGCAGGCGCTTCATCAGGCGGTTCGCCATGGCGAGATCTTCGATGCTATGTGTCGGAGTATTCCAGGGCTGAACCGCTGGGTATCGGAGCAGCGAGCCGTCGCGACCACTGAATCTTTTGGCTTCTCTGACATTCATGCGGTCTGGCATCACTACGTGGTCGATGGCAAACCCACGGCATTGAACTATTTTGCGGTTGGCGACGCCGCGGTACGAACCAACCCTCTATACGGTCGGGGTTGCAGTACCGGCATCATGCATGCACACATCCTGGTGGACGTCATTGAAGCATTTGAATCGCCTTTGCAACGTGCGCTGGAGTTTGATCGACGTACCGAGCAGGAGTTGCGGCCCATCTTCAAGGCGAGTCTTGACGATGACCGAAAGGCCATCATTCGGGCGAAGGCCGTAATGGCCGGTGAGCAACCGGCCCGTCCAAAGAGTATTCGGGCGAGGCTCACGGGCGCATTCAGCGGTGCGTTGCGCATCGCCAGCAGGCGTCACATTCGCGTGTTTCGCGGCGCCCTGCGTACCTTCAACCTGTTGGAGAAACCCGGTGAGTTTATGAAGGACCGCGTGGTCCTGCTGCTGACGCTGCGTTACCTGTTGCGGGGTGCGGGTGCAGGTGCGGCTTCACGTACCGTGAATGGCCCTGGTCGGGAAGAGATGTTGAGCATCATCGAGAAAGCGCTTGACAGATCAAGGGTAGAACACGGGAACCAACAATAAATAAAAGGGGCGAGCACTCATGGCGTACGAGATCAAACGATTTCCTTTTGATGGGACGGTGGATGCTGATGGGCACATTCTTGAGCCTGCGGACCTCTGGGAGAATTACCTCGAGCGCAACTTCAAGCCACGAGCGCTTCGAATCTGTGTTGACGACGAAGGCTTTGAGTACCTCGAGATTGATCGGAAACCCTCGGCAAGGTCACGGCGAGGTTCACTGGGCCTTCTGGGTGCCATGGGCGAGGAAAACCTGAGCCCGAGCCCCGAGCGACGCTACGCCGACAGTATGCCCTTCGGTGCCTGCGACGCCGGTGAGCGTCTCAGTCTGATGGATCAGGAAAACCTGGAGTATTGTCTTCTGTATCCGACCATTGGTCTGCTGTGGGAGGTGGAACTGACCGACCCGGAGTTATCACTGGCCTATTGCCGGGCCTACAACCGCTGGATCGCAGACTTTTGCCGTGGTTCGGACCGGTTGATTCCCATCGCGCAGCTCACCCTGCTGGACGTAGAAGGTTCGGCTCGTGAACTGGCGCGCGCGGTCAAGGATGGCTGCAGGGGCGCCTGGGTCAATCCGTTCAATCACAATCGGGTCATACACGGCGATGCCGCCCACGACCTCCTGTTCGCGACCTGCTGTCAACTGGATGTTCCGATTGCCATTCACCCGACCTTTACGCCCCATGGCGCGGCGGCGGGAATATTCGACTGGCCCCGGCAGGGCCGTGCCTGGGGTGAGGCCATCTGGCTACGTGCAATCGTGCAGCAGGCCCTGATTTCATTCTTCTCACTGGGTACTCTGGAGCGCTTTCCCTCCCTGCGGGTTGGGGTCCTGGAAGCCGGCTCCGGATGGGTCGGTGCCATGCTGGATAGAATGGATGCTTTCAGCGCATCACTGAATATCAAACGCGCCAGTGCCACTGAACTCTTCAGGCGACAGTGCTTCATCTCAGGAGACCCCGACGAGACCGTGGCCCCGCATACGATTACCACCGTTGGTGAAGACTGCTTTATGTGGGCGACAGATTACCCGCATCCGGATCATCCGCACACATGGGTTGATGACCTGATTCGCTATGCGGGCAAGCTCCCGGATGGCACCCGCGAGAAGGTGCTGGGAGGAAACGTCAAACGGATCTATCGGCTGCCCTGAGATGGTGCTGCTTTCCTCATGGCGACCGCCTTGCCGGACCAAAGGGTAAAACCAATCCATCCCCCGGGTTGAGCCGACTCAGGTATTCTCCTCGTCCGGTTGATTGAGGTACTCCGACAGACCATAGCCGACGCGATCACCGTCTAGCCGGTATTCAGTCATGCCCTCGCCAACGTGAGTGTTGGTGCCGGAACGCCGGTTTCGAAGCGGGATGTATCCCATCACCTTGCCCTCGACGACGTGCCGGCGGCCGTTCTCAAGTTCGATATCCGCTCGCAGAGACTTGTGAAACTGGGTACCTGACTCGTATTCGGTGGTGAGTTTGGCCCACTTGAAACGCTGCAACTCTTCACCCACATGAAACAGGCCCCTTCCTTCGCCGCGGCCGTTGGTCTGAATAATCATCCCCAGGTCGTCTCCGAAATTGCCTGTTATCCAGCGGTAGGACGGCGTCGCCTGCCAGTATCGGGGCCCCCACGAATGGTCCCGAAGGCCCCAGCCGGAAAATGCCACAGGGGCCTGCCCTTCCATCTGCAGTGAACCGGTCACCCGCATATGCTGTTCAGTATGGGACCGGGCGAACTGGTTGCCGTCACCGGGTTCACCAACATGTCCGTAGAGGGGTCCGACACCCGTGTGTTCAAGCTCAATCACCAGCGGTTTCGTCGGGTTGGACTTGAAGGCCTGGCCGGGGTCCTGCATTGATCGCGGGTCGGCCATGAAGAGCGCGTCTCCCTGGTAGGTCGTTCTGATCACTTCAGCTGGCTTTACGACCTCCACTTTGAGACCACCGGCATCCCACCCATCGTTATTACTGATCTCGGGCTTGGCATAGTTGAACAGGGCAGAACCATCCGGATTCCAGACGATGACGGTCATTTCGGCGTAGCCCTCATTGGCGCGGTTACCAATACGCACAAAGCCACCGCGATTCTGTGTCCGATCAAAAAAATTAAAGTAAACAGACTCGTTGAAGTTCTCTTCGGGCCCGAGTTCGTGAGTAAAGTCGTCTTCGGGTTTGATGTTGCCAATAATGCGGGTCATGTGGTGGCTCCTGTTGGTTCCCTATTGGATTTCTGTCGGTCTTCTATCAGTTCTTCGATTGGTTGGCTGAACGGGCCCTGGCAGGCTTGAGTTCGAATCCAGCGTAACCCTGCATGACGATTTCCTCGCACCGCTCACGGTACCGTGGCAGACCGCCCACATAGGGCATGAATATTCTCGGCTTGCCCTCTATGTTTGCACCGAGATACCAGGAATTGCAGGTAGGTGCTGTATACATGGTTCCCCTGGCGACCTCGTTAACGTGATTGACCCACTGCTCCTCGGCTTCCGGCAGGGGCTCGATTGAGTCAATCCCGTTTTCTTCCAGGTAGCTGATGCAATCGACGATCCAGTCCACGTGTTGCTCGATGGCAACCAGCATATTGCATAGCACAGACGGGCTGCCTGGCCCGGTCACGGTGAACAGATTGGGAAACCCGGAAATTTGGAGGCCGAGATAGGCGGCGGGGCCGTGCCGCCATTTATTGTTAAGGGTCTCGCCGCCGCGGCCCTTGATACCCGCCCTCAGCAGGGCACCTGTCATCGCATCGAAACCCGTGGCATAGACGAGGACATCCAACTGCCTGAGTCCCGAACCGGTTTCCACGCCCGTTGGCTGGATGGACACAATCGGGTCTTCCATCAGATCGACCAGGGTCACATTGTCGCGATTGAATGTGGCGTAATAGTCCCGATCCAGGACCTGACGCTTGCAGCCAAGACCATAGGTTTTCGGCAACAGCTTCTCTGCCGTGGCCGGATCGTTTACGAGCCGGCGCACACCCTCCCTGTAGGCCTCATTGGCCGCTTCGTTTGCCTGTGGATCTGAGTAGATTCCGGGGAATGCCAGCAGGACGGCAAGACTCCTGTCTTCAACGAGGGCGACCCGTTCGGCGTGTGTCAGCGAAAGGATATCCTTTGGCAGGGAAGGCCGTGGTTCACCAGTGCTCTTGTGAGCGACACTCTTGACAGGCTGAAATCCGGAGACACCCCCGAAGTTGTTTCGCTGCATCTCGCGGATTTGCGGGTAGTGCTCCCGGAACTCATCCTGAACCGCAGGTCTCATGCGGTTTCGATTGGCAGGAACGGTGTAGACCGGCGTTCGTTGAAAAACCGTCAGGTGTTCGGCTTCCCGGGCCAGTTCAGGAATGGCCTGCACGCCTGAGGATCCCGTGCCGATGATACCAACACGCTGGCCACTCAATGAGACTGGCTCGTTGGGCCACGACCCGGTATGCAACACGCGTCCCGTAAAGGAGTCGGCACCGGGCAGATCGGGTTTGTTGGGGACGGAAAGGCAGCCAGTGGCCATCACACAGAAGCGGCTCGTCAGCACGGCATTGTCTTCGGTTCGAAGTTGCCACAGGTTTTGAGTTTCAAGATAGGTGACGCCGACTACCCGGGTATTGAATTGTATGTCGCGCCGCAGGTCGAAGCGGTCGGCGACGTGATTCGCGTAACGCAGGATGTCCGGCTGGGCGGAGAAGACCTCGGGCCAGTCCCATTCCTGCTCAAGCTCCTTGGAAAAGCCATAGGAATATTCGAGGCTGGGTACATCGCATCGCGCTCCGGGATACCGGTTCCAGAACCAGGTGCCTCCCACATCGCTGCCAGCCTCTAGAACACGCACACTGTGCCCCTGATTTCTGAGGCGATACAGTGCATACATTCCTGCGAATCCGCCACCGACCACGATGACATCATAATCAGACTCTTTGGTCATGTTGTTCCTCTGTGGCATGCGGGGTCGTTTGCATGGGAGCAGGTGGTCCACTACGCTAT
>JAQBUI010000139.1 GCA_027624035.1 Pseudomonadota bacterium
CGCCCTGGGATTGCTTGGGGTGCTGGCACCAACGTTGCCATTATCAGCCAGTGAGGATGCAGATCACGCGCCCTCGTTGCGTCTGCTCGAGTATCTCGGCGCGCTGGTCGAGACCGAAGAGGGCCTGATTGGTCCGGAAGACATGGGGTTGGATGAGGTTCAGGCGCAGGTCGTCGCGCCTGATCAAGGGCCGGGAGAGGAGGGTCGTAAGCGTGATGATGAGCATGAATAGATTCCTGATGCTACTGCTGATGGTGTGTCCCATGACCTTTGGTATGTCGTGGGATGAGCTCACACCGCAGCAGCGGGAGGTACTGGCACCCCATGAGAGGCAGTGGGGGGCCCTGGATGAGGCGCGTCAGCAGCAGTTGGCTGCCGGTGCGGCAAGATGGTCCGCCATGAGCGAGCAGGATCGGTCTGCGGTACGGCAGCGATATGCACAGTGGGAAGCGATGCCTGACGCACGGAAACAGGAACTGCTGCGCAGGCTGGAGGAATTCAGAGGGTTGACGCCCCAGCAGCAGCAGCAGCTTCGTGAACAGCAACGCAGATTTGGGGCTCGTCCGCCCCATGAACAACGTGAACTGAGGGACCGGTTCGAGCGTTTGGACCGCCGTGAGCGATCGGACATCATGGATCGATACAAGCGTCGCCCCATGACCCCTGGCCACGATGGCGGCCGGTCACCTGGCGGGGGGCGCAGCGGCCGGGGCGGGTCCGGCGGGCCACGTCCAGCGCCCGGTGGGCGTTAGACCGGTCAAAAGTGTGAACCACGTCACAAACGGGTGCATCCGGGAGAAAATCGGCCTGGCCGCGTCAACCATCAGGGATGTCGTTCGTTGTTATCTGTAATGCCAGGGCATTGGGTCCAGGCGAACCAAAAGGATGACAACTATGAAGCAATCGATATTTTGCTTGCCGGCACTGCTTTTCACACTTTCAGTTTCCTGCCCCCTGATGAGTGCGGCCGCGCCCGGGGGAGGCATCAAGCCCCTCCACCAGGGCGCAAAAGCGACCGGCGCTCATCGGGCTGATTCGGCCCGACGCGGTGAGCGCGGTGAGCATGACGGGCGCCGCGGACCTCGCCATCCCATGGGCGATACCCTGGTGCGGCTCGATACCGACGGCAGTGGTGATGTGACCCTGGATGAATTTCTGGCGAGGCCACTGGAACGGGCCCCGCATCAATTTGATCGACTCGATGCCGATGATGACGGGCTGGTGACGCTGGATGAGTTCACCGCCCGTCGTGGCGACGGCCACGCCGACCTCAGGGTTGAGGTGGATGAGATCCGCGCCTGTATTGCAGAGGCTGTGGGGACAGAAATCCCTGACCGTCCCGCACCGGAGGAACTATTCGAATCCATGGATACGGATGCCGATGGGCTTGTGGATGCCGACGAGTTTGTGACGTCGGCCAACCATTCTGCAACGGTGCGGTTTTCGGCCCTGGACGCCGATGCGGACAGCGTCATCAGCGCCGATGAATTTGCCGCCGCGCTCGAGACCAGACGGGAGCATCGGCAAGCGCGGCGCGAATGCCTCGATGCAGCCCGCGACCTTGAGGACCTGTTCGAATAGACTACAAAAGGCAACTCCCCCTTGCCCGGGCGGCTGGCGTCGTCCGGGCATTTTTGTGATTGTTTCAGAGTGATCTTCGATGGTGGCATAATCCCCTTTACACGGGAGTTTGCCTATGTCGGACTTGAGGAATCTGCCACCTAAACACCAGCAGGCGCTGGATGAATTTGTTCGGTACCTGTCCGGCGGCCTGCAGGCAAATCTGTACAGCGCTGTGCTCTATGGCAGCGCGGTTCGAGGCGGCTTCGATGCGCGGACTTCTGACATCAACGTCCTGATCGTGCTGCAGGCCTCCACGCCGGAGGCCCATACGGTCATCGGGGAGGCGGTTGATGCCGCGCCGGTACTGATGGAGCCATTCGTGCTCGGAAGGGTAGGGATCGAGCGCAGCTTCCGGGCATTCGCACCGAAGTTCGACAGCATCAAGCGACATCACCTGCTGCTCCATGGTGCGGACCCGCTCGTTGATTACACCCGGGACAGTGAACTCGCGGCCTTTCTGCTGGAGCAGTCCTTGCGCAACCTCCGGCTTCGGAGCGTGCAGGCCTACATTCAACATCGGTCTTCTCCAAAGGAGTATCTGGGCTACCTCACCCGTACGTTACCAGCCACGATCACGGACCTGTCCGAGGTGTTGCGGTTTGCCGATGTGACATTGCCGGCAGACTTCACGGCCCGGATTCCACAACTGGGGCAGTGGTATGGCGTCTCGGAGCAGGGCCTCGGTAACCTGCTTGATCTGTCATTGCATCCAAGGCCAATGAGCCGGGACGATGTCGACGAGGCCCATCGCTTCCTGTTCGGTCTGCTGGACCGGGCCGTCACCCGGGCCAGTACCCCATGAGCGACGAGACCTATACCATCCGATGTCCGTTCTGCCTCACCAGCCGGGAAGTCCCCAAGTCCATTTCGGTAGAGGCACGGCTCGACTGCGCCGGCTGCAGCCGGTTTTTTGAATTCAGGAATGCGCTGGCCGCGCCGACAGCGGCGACGTCATCTCCGGCGGTAGCGGTGCTTGATCTTGACACCGAGACCCACGGTGAGCGAATCGGGCGGGTTCGAATTTTAGGTGGGGCGATGGTGCTTCTCTGCCTGTGGGGGCTGTCGGTCTATGCCCATGACCTGCGGGGACCTGACTTCCTCGTGCTGTATCTTTTGACCGGTATTGCGAGCCTGTTTGTGAGCCATGTCGTACGCTGGACCTACCTGGATTCCTACGAGGTCAGTTCAATGGCCGCTTCGCTCATTGTGATGCTGGGAATCATCCGCTATATCGACGGGACCCGACAGGGGATGGAGAATTTCACCACCATGTTCTTCATGATGGCGGCCGGGGTGGTCGTGCTGTTCTTCCGGGTGGAGACAGACGATGGCAAGTCCAGGATGAGCTTTTTTGGCACATCCGCCTGTGGCGGCGGGGGCAGTGACTGTAGTGACGGCGGTGGCTGTGGTGGTGGTGGTGGCTGCGGCGGCTGCGGGGACTGATGTCCGGTCCGGTGGCGGGCTTGCAGGGCGTTGGGCTCGGTGTGCGTAGTGCATTCTGGCCGCTGATTGTTGATGGGAGCCTGCCTCTGGACTTCGTTGAGGTCACTGCGGAACACTTTTTTGACGATGACTTGCCGCTTGTTCAGCTATCGGGCCTGCCGGTGGCGGTGCACAGTCTGGGCCTTTCCCTTGGTTCGCCGGAGCCTCTGGACGAGGCCTATCTCGATCGGGTGAGGGCGGTCGCTGAACGGGCGGACGCTGTCTGCAGCAGTGATCATCTGGCCTTCACTCGCGCCAACGGGATCGATCTTGGCCATCTGAACCCTGTCCCGCTGAGCGATAAAATGTTCGACCGCATTGCGTCCAGGGTAGACCGGGTGCAGCAGATCACCGGCCGGGTGATGCTGCTGGAGAACATCACCACCCACCTGCAACTCCCTGGTGCAAGGCAAGAGCCGCGATTTCTGACCCGGCTCGCTTACGCGACCGGCTGCGGCATTCTGCTGGATCTGACCAACCTCTACGTCAATGCCCGCAATTTTGGTTTTGATCCCGAGGACTATCTGAGTCAGATGGACCTCGCCCGGGTGGGGCAGATTCATCTTGTTGGTTATAGCGAGCGGGCCGGTCGCCTGCATGACGAACATGCACGGCCTGTGCAGCAGGAACTATTGTCTCTGCTGAGAGGCGTGCTGATGCAACGCCCGGATATCGGGGTGCTGCTGGAGTGGGATCGGGACCTGCCTGATGCGGCGGCCCTCGCGGTTGAGCTAACGAGGATCAGGGAGGTGGTCGATGGATGCCGTTTGCGCCCTTGCCAGACTGTTGTCTGATCCGACCCTGCGGGAACAGTTTCTCGCCAACCGGCAGTCCGTGGCGTGGGAACTCTGCCCGGACGAAGCAGATGCGGCGGTTCTCCTTGCTGTGGAAGCGGCGGGGCTTCGGCGCCAGGCGGATCTGCTCATCGCAAAGCGCACGCGAGCCGTCTTTGCCCTCATACCCAATTCCCTTTCCGGCAGACACAGGCTGTTTGTTGAATGGGCGGGCAGCTACTGGCCAGAGGGGTATCGGCGCCATGAGCTGGATGCCTGGTCATTTCTGACGGAGGTCAACCGCCGTGGACTTCGGTACTGCCTGATCGAGTACCTGCGTCTCCACGCCAGGCTGAGCCCAACCTCATCGCTGGTTCGCTTCGGGCTGGCGCGAACCGGCCGCGGCTGGCGGCCGGGACTCGCCGTACACGCCGGATGGTCTGGTCGGCGCGTCTCCTGCGTTCTGACCCTGGGATGATTCACGGCGACGCTGCCTGACCCCTTCTTCAAATGAACCGGTCTGCCCTCGAGGTGGTGAGCAGTTCGGCGTATGGGCCAGCGTAATCTGGCCGCAACAGGGCGCCAGGCTGCACCGGGGGGAAAATCTCGTCATATCTCAGGATTCGCTGCTGATCCACACGGCGGAAGATATGGCTTCTGGTTAACTCCCCAGGGCTCCGCAGCCCCGTGGAGGAAATGAGATCGGTCAGGGCGTGAATCGTGCTCTTGTGAAAGCGGTACACTCTTTCTGCCTTGTCCGGGACCACGAGTCCATGGATCAGTTTCGGGTCCTGGGTGGCCACACCCGTCGGGCAGGTATTGGTATGGCATGACAGGGATTGTACGCACCCAAGTGCCATCATCATGCCCCGGGCGCTGTTGATGATGTCCGCCCCCAGGGCGAAATTCCTGGCCAGGTGAAAGCCGGTGAATACCTTGCCGGCGGCGATGATTCTGATCTCGTCGCGAAGCCCGAACCCGGTCAGTGCATCATCGACGAAAGCCAGCGCCTCGCGCAGCGGCATCCCCACGGAGTTGCTGTACTCAAGAGGCGCGGCGCCGGTGCCGCCCTCACCGCCGTCAACGGTCACAAAGTCCAGAAGCAGCCCGGTCTCGACCATGGCTTTGCATATGCCCAGGAATTCGCTGCGCCGGCCGATGCACAGTTTGATCCCAACCGGTTTGCCGTCGCACAGCATCCGCAGCCGCTGCGCGAACTGGACGAGTGCCAATGGCGTCTTGAATTCGGGGTGGGTCGAGGGTGAGATGACGTCGGTTCCCGGCTCCACGGTTCTGATGCTGGCGATCTCGGGGGTATTCTTTTCGGCCGGTAGAATGCCGCCATGGCCCGGCTTGGCGCCCTGGCTGAGTTTGATTTCGATCATCTTGACCACATCGAGCCGGGCCTTTTCCCGAAATCGTGTATCGTCGAACCGGCCATCTTTGCTCCGACAGCCGAAATAGCCCGTGCCGATCTGCCATACAAGATCACCACCCCCCTCGAGGTGGTACGGTGAGATGCTGCCTTCCCCTGTGTTGTGATAGAAACCGCCCTGTTTTGCGCCCTTGTTGAGTGCGGAGATGGCAGCATGACTGAGGGCGCCAAAGCTCATGCCCGAGATGTTGAAGACACTGGCGCAGTAGGGCTGCTTGCAGCTGCGGGTGCCGACCGTGACCCGGGGGTTGTCGCTGACTTGCTCGACGTTGGTGGCGCCGAGGCTGTGCCCGAGCCACTCATAGCCGTCAAGATATACGTTCAGTTTGGTGCCAAAGGGATTGGTGTCGACATCCGACTTGGCGCGCTGATAGACGAGGCTCCTGAACATTCGCTCGATCGGCGCGCCATCGGTTTCGGATTCCAGGAAATACTGGCGGGTGTAGGGCCGCAGGTGTTCAGCCAGCCACCGGCCCCGGCTCAGCAGCGGAAAGTTTCGCCGCAGGGCATGCTCTGTCTGCAGGGCGTCTGACAGGACCATGAGCCAGGCTGGCAACAGCAGCAACAGCATCAGGAGCCACCATCCGGCCCAGGGCCAGAGCAGTGTTGCGCCGATCAACCCGGCTGACAGCAGCGTGAGTACGATGTAGGTATTGGTTCTCATGAGGGTGCTTCTCCTGACCTGCAGCGTGGTAATCGTGGCGTAGAGTGCGGGGCTGGATGATCCGGGTCAAGGTGGATTTCGATCGCTGGAAAGGCAGGAGCCAGGTACCCTGGCAGGTCCAGAAACGGGGGAGCTGTAGACTGTTGGAGGTGTCGACCCGGAACTCGTTATCAACGATGGCATAGTCGCGCCCCAGCTCGTTCTTCCGGTTGGCCAGGTTTGAAATTGTCAGTACCCCGCTCGCATCCAATTCGGACGAACGGGCTGCGCCATATCGGATTCGGGCGTCGGATGCCATTGATGATAGAATCACTGGCGTCACCAATGGATGGGGGCGCCGAAAGGGGGAGCCATGGAACGCAATAGCCGGCAGGACCAACGATTTCGCAGCCTGGTGGAGTCCACCGATGACTGGCTCTGGGAGATGAGCGAGACTGGTGTGTACACCTACGCCAGTCCCCAGGTGCAGGATATTCTCGGTTATTCGCCGGCGGAGGTACTTGGTAAGACCCCGTTTGACCTGATGTCGCCGAAGGAGGCAGAGCGCGTGGCGGCACTCTTTGGGCCGCTGTTTCGAGACCGTGAGCCATTTCGGTTGCTGGAGAACGACAACCTCTCGAGGGATGGTCGGGTCGTCCGAATCGAGACCAGTGGCAGGCCGTTTTTTGACGATTCAGGTGTCTTTCGGGGCTATCGGGGCATCGATCGTGACATCTCCGAGCGCAGGCCAATGGAACGGGAACGTGCCAGCTTTGAAGCAGTGCTGTCAGAAGTCGCAGAGGCGGCATTGATCCTGGACCGTGCTGCGAACATCACCTACCTCAATCCAGCCTTCTACACACTGTTCGGATATTCTCCCCTTGCGATCATGGGCAAACACATCTCCGCACTGGGCGTCCCCGGGACGTCGCCCGATACGCAGCCGCCGGATGTGATCCGTCATCTCGACGAGGACGGCCACTGGCAGGGCGAAGTCGAGCGACTGGCGAACGATGGTGAGCGCATTCCCGTCTTGTTACGGGCCCGGGTGTTACGCGACGATGCCGGCAGTTTCGAAGGCTATCTTGGCACCTATCTGGATCTGCGGGATATCAAGCGCAACGAACGGCGTCTGGAACAGGCAGTGAGCGGTGTGATCGAATCCCTGGCAGCCACCATGGAAAAACGGGACCCGTACACAGCCAATCATCAATATCTTGTGGCGTCGCTGTGCAAGGCCATCGCCCTACGTGTCAGGATAGATGTCGCGTCTCATTGATCACCCACTAAAAGCAGTAGGGCGCAATGAGAG
>JAQBUI010000002.1 GCA_027624035.1 Pseudomonadota bacterium
GGCGGCATTCTCGACCGGATCGCCTGATGTCGTGACGATCGTGCCGCGAATGGCGGAACTCGTCCCTTTCGCCAGGGTTGCGGCCGGCATGGTAATTAGTGTCAGTGCAAACAAAAAGGTCTGCAGGAGTGAAGCAGTGACTCTCATGTTTTTCCCCAAGGATGATTGAGCGGTAGCCTGCATATTATGGAAACATAATGTAGGCAACATTAAGAAAATCTTAAATGTTTTTTAAGAGATGTCTATTCAAGTTTGCCTCAAACTTCTTTTTTTCGTGCACGCTCATCGCGGCAGGAAGGTAACGCCCACATGTCATATACTCTGGGCCATTGATCCATTGCCTGGAAACCCAGATGACCGAAGCAAGCCGTGAGGATATCCCTGCCATTCCCGATGAATTTCTGCCGGAAAATGTCGCCGCCCTGTCCGGAGACGATGCACAGTTGACCGACGCCCGCTGGTTCGCAAACGGGGAGCCGTTTCGTTCCATGCACAAGAATAATCCCTGGCTCCGACCGCCGGTCGGTGGCAACGGCGTTCCTGCCATGCGACCCGACGGGTCCCTGACAGAGCGTTTTCAATGCCCACTGTACGATGCCGGGCGCAGCGACGAGGGTGGCGGATTGAATGGTACGCCCTACTACGACACCACGGTGGCCCGAAAGCACAACTATTGGAAACAGTTCAATGACCTGCCCCGTGAGACCAAGGACATCAATCGGGCCCGTCAGGACCTGAAGAAGTATGGCTTTTGTCTGATAGAAGATGCGATGAGCGAGAAGCAATGTTCCTACATGCGAGACCGGCTTGAGGAGCAGGCAGAGGCCGAGCGCGAATGCGGGCTCGCCGACATGTCCCCGCACTTTCATATCATGTGGACGCTGGTGAACAAGGGTGACTGTTTTGCAAAATGCATCGAGTTCAACCCTGAGTGGGTCCAGGGCGGGCCTCTGATCGAACAACTCAATGATGAACTGCTGGGGCCGAACCACTATTCCTATTCATTCGCGTCCAACATCGCGAGGCCCGGCAGCTACCCACAGAACCTGCACCAGGACTCCGGCGCGATCCATCCGATCCAGACGCCCCATGCACCGGTGCTGGTGAACACTGTCTACATCATGCAGGACGTCAACGAGGTCAACGGCGGCACGCTGGTGATCCCGACCAGTCACCGGCTCGTTTCCCAAACGCCTGCTGGCCAGGAAGTCGGTCCGCTGCCGCCGGCCATCAACGTAGAGGCCAAAGGGGGCACCGTCATGCTGATGGACGGCCGCCTGCTGCACGGCACCGGTGTCAACCACACCGATGACTGGCGTTACATCATGACCAATTCGAACGTGAAGCCCTGGATGCGTCAGCAGGAGAACTGGCAACTTTCGGTGGACCCCGAGGTGCTGAGCAACGCTTCCGACAAGCTGCTGCGTCGTATGGGCTACTTTTCCTCCGGGCTGCTGGAGATCGGTACCTATTCCGGTCCCAAGACCACGGTCGCTGTTCGACTCGCGATGGACAAAGGTGAGTACCATCGCATCAGGGCAATGAAGTCACCCGTACCTGACACGGTCAAGGAGCAACTGACCATTTACAGGATGAAGCAGCAGATTGACCCGGCAAGAGAAGCCGCCAGAGCAAAAAGAGCGGCGGAGGAAGCAGCAGCCAGCGCCGGGACGATTCAGGACTAGGAGAACAAGCATGCAATACCGCCGATTCGGCCGGACGGAAATGATGCTCTCCCAGTTTACGTTGGGTTGCATGCAGTTCACCCGCTGTCCGGAACCCCAGGCGCTTGCGACCGTGGAGCGCGCGGTGGAACTCGGCGTCAATCACATCGAGACTGCCCGTGGCTATGGCAATTCAGAGGAGCGTGTCGGCAAGGCACTCAAGCGCATCTTCAAGACGACGCCCAGGGAAGACCTTTACATCACCACCAAGATCGGCCCGTCCAGCAACGTCGATGAGTTCAAACGCAATTTCGACATCTCCATGAACTTCCTTGGCCTGGACTATCTGGACAACCTGGACTTCCACGGGCCCGGCAGCTACGAGACCGTAGCCCCTGCCATGAGCGACCGTGGCTGCCTTGGGTATGTGCGCAAACTGATGTCAGAGGGTGTGGTACGGCACTTCGGCTGCTCCACCCACGGATACCCGAAGGGTGTGATGGACCTCGTGAACACCAACGAGTTCGAGTCAATCAATCTGCATTACTACTATTTCTATCAGGGTCTGCGGCACGTGGTGGAGCGCGCCAACGAACTGGATATGGGCGTCTTCATCATCAGCCCCAACAACCAGGGCGGCCGTCTGCAACTGCCGACCGAATCGCTCAGCGAGGCCTCGGCACCACTCAAGCCCATGACGTTCAACCATATGTGGCTGCTGAACCAGCCGGGCGTCCATACCCTGTCGTTCGGCCCGGCGAGCCCGGAGCAGATCGACGACAATCTGATTGCCCAGGACTACGACGGCACCGGCCCGGACCGCGCCATATTCGACAGGGTTCTGGCCCAGGTGGAAAGCCGTTACCGGGCCAGACTTGGTGAGGACTTCTGCACCGTCTGCAACCAGTGCCTGCCCTGCCCTGAGAACATCAATATCCCTGGGCTGCTGAACTGGCGCCAGATGCACAAGGCCTTCGACATGACCGAGTATGCCCAGGGGCGCTACGCCAAGGTGGGCAGTGGCGGCGCCTGGATACTGGGCGCCAAGGGTGACCGCTGCACGAAATGTGGTGACTGCCTGCCCCGCTGCCCGGAAAAACTGAACATCCCGGAACTGCTGTGGCAGGGCCACCAGGAACTGGAAACGGGCGAGATCTCGGGGCCAGCGTGGGACCACGAGGGTGATCTTCTGAAAAAGGATCTGCGGAGCGACTAGCGGAGCCCACCGCGCCGTCGTACGATCACAGGCAGGGCGGGTTATACTCGGCGCATCTACATCCGAGGTGAAGCTATGGGTGCGCTATCTGCTATTTCGGTACTCGACCTGACGGACGACCGGGGGATCTACGGGGCAAAACTGCTTGCCGACCTCGGCGCAACGGTGATTCGAGTAGAACCGCCAGACGGTGACCCCCTCCGCGCTCGCGGGCCGCACCTCGAGGATGCGCCACCGGGTGAATCCTCTCTGTGGTACCTGTACTTTGCCTCCAACCGCCGGACCTGCCGCATTGACCTCGCGACCCCGGAGGGTCGCGACGAACTGACATCCATCACAAACAGGGTGGACATCCTGCTGACCTGCCCGGGTACATTTGGCGTCGATGCGATCGATGTCGAAGCCCTTCAGCAGCGACGCCCCGAACTGGTTGTTGTGGACACGTCCTCTTTCGGGCCCGAAGGACCGTGGGCCAACTACCTTGCCCCTGATCTGGTCGCGGGCGCCCTGGGTGGCGCAGTCGCGACTACTGGCGATGTCGATACACCGCCCCTCAAATGTTTTGGTGACCTCAACTTCATGATCTCCGGCGCCTATACGGCGATCGCCGCGCTGTCGGCACTGCACGCCGAACGGGACACCGGTCATGGTCAGCGTGCAGATGTCTCGGTGCATGAGTCGCTGGTGTCGTGCCTTGAACACGTCCTGCCGTGGTACTGGTATGCGCCGCTGCGGGCAGACCGGCCCGAACGGGTACTGCCACGACGTGGCGGCCTGCACTGGTCAAACGCCTACCAGATTATGGCTGCCAAAAATGGCGCGATCATGGTGACGCCAACACCGAATGTGGCCGCCCATCTGGACTGGCTTGAAGAGGTAGGTTTCATCGGCGACTTGCGTGATCCGTCATATGGGACGCCGGAGCGGGCAAGTTTGTTCGTCCGACGCCTGATGGATCTCACCGCGCAGTGGGTCGCAACACGCGACGTCGAAACATTGTTTTTCGAAGCGCAGTCACGCCATGCACCTTTTGGCTGGGTGCTGCCGGTCGAACGCGTGGTGGAAAACCCCCAACTCGATGCCCGTCAATGGTGGACAGAGTACCGCATTGCCGACCGGGAAATCCGAGGTCCTGGTACACCTTTCTGGTTCAGCGACACCCCCTGGCAAATGGGGCCACCTGCGCAGGTCAACGCCGGGGAGGCTTTGTCTGACATTCCGGACAGGGCAACGGGTTCAGCGCCAGCGGCTGTCCTTTCGGACCGCAAACCGCTTTCGGGCGTGCGGGTACTCGACTTCAGTCACGTTCTGGCGGGGCCTTTCTGTACCCGTTTGCTGGCAGACATGGGCGCAGATGTTGTACGAGTGAATTCTGAAAAGCGGGCGACGGGGGCCAACGACCCGAATACTTCTTATTACGCATCCTTCAACCGGAACAAGCGATCTCTCGCCCTGGATATGTCACAGCAGGACGCCCGTCCCATCGCCCGGGCCCTGGCGGAAAAGGCGGACATCATCATCAATAATTTCTCACCGGGTGTCCTGGACAGATGGGGTATGGGGTACGATGTGGTCAGCAAGGACAATCCGGGCGTCATACTGATCGAAATGTCCGGTATGGGAAGCGGCGGCCCCTGGTCCAATTTTGTGACCTACGCGCCCACCCTGCATGCTTTATCGGGTCTGTCACATCTAACAGGGGTTCCTGGTCGCGAGGATATTGGTATCGGCTTCTCCTATAACGATCATCAGGCCGGACTGCATGGCGCGGTTGCCATTCTGGCGGCCCTTGAGTCCCGCCGTCATACGGGGCGTGGCCAGCGGATTGACCTGTCGCAGTTCGAACTCGCAGTGAACCTGCTCGGGCCCACGCTGCTTGACCTTGCGGCCAACGGGCGTGCCGCAGGACCGGCCGGCAATACATTGCCGTACGACGATGCCGCGCCTCACGGTTGCTACCGTTGTTACGATGAGGCGACCGAGACGGCCGACGAACGCTGGGTGGCCATCGCGTGTATGAACGATGGACAGTGGCGTGCACTGCGGCAGGTGATGGGTGACCCGGCGTGGGCCACGGACCCGAAGCTCAACACAGTGGCTGGCAGGCTTGCCGCATCGGAACTCGAACAGAACATAACCCGCTGGACCCGGGGTGAGCGTGCCGAAGACCTTATGATGAAATGTCAGGCGGCCGGCGTTCCGGCTGGTGTCGTACAAAACGGTGCAGATCTATTTGAGCGCGACCCGCAACTGGCACACGATGGGTTTCTCCGCGAGACCGCCGAGGTGCATCCCGTCCTCGGGAGCACCTATTATGACCGGCTCGCCATCCGTTTTCACCGCATGCCGTGTGATGACTATCCACGTACCCGTATTCTCGGCGAGGACAGTATGGAGGTCCTGAGCGAGTGGCTTGACATGAGCGATGAAGAGATCGTTGAGGCTGCAGCGGGTCTATTGCTCTCCTGAAGTTCTCTCAATAGAGAGTTGTATTTCTCTCAATAGAGTGATGTATTTCTCTCAATAAGACCGTCGGCAACGCCTTCGAGCGGGGCGTCATGTTCTATAGCGGACAGGAGGTCCTGCCATTTCGGCTGGGGGAAAGAGTTTTCTATGCACTTCCTATCGGGATGCTATTGGGTACCCACGATTAAGCACAAACCGCTACTTCGGAAACTGACGGTCCATCGCAGCCATCATGTCCGCGCAGCGGGCCTCCAGCATCTGCCGCGTGTTGGTGCCATCACAGAAGATGTAGAACTCGTTCGTCAGCATCGCCTGCATGACCTGCATGCCGACCGTTTCTGCAGGGACTGACATGTCCGTAATCAGTTTCGCCGTATCTTCGGGCACTCGGCCTTTAAGCGCTCTGATAATAGGCGTATCCACGACATGGGGGCACAGTACTGAGACGGAAACATTTGTTTTCGCCAGGTCGTTTCTCAGAAATTCGGACAAGCCAACCACGGCAAATTTGCTGGTGCCGTATCCGGACTGATTACCGTGGCCATGGATGCCACTGAACGAGGCCGTGTTGACGATATGCGCTTGCTCGCCATGTTCGAGCATGCCCGGCAGGAACACCCTGATGCCGTTGAGCGGTCCCCAGAAATTGACCTCGTGGGTGTTTCGCCAGCGTTCATCGGGCGTCTCCAGGACCTTGCCGCCGCCAGGAATGCCCGCGTTGTTGCACAGAACATGAAGTGCCCCAAAGGCATTCCCAAGTTCACCGGCCGCCTTCTTCAGAGAGTCCATGTTGGTCGAGTCAACATTCAACGCAAGCACATTGTCCGTGACCTTTCTGAGCTCTGCTTCGGCCTTCGCGAGTTCTTCATCACGAATGTCAGTGATGGCAACATTCATCCCAGCACGAGCGAAGACGGTCGCCATGCCGAAGCCAATGCCGGTACTGCCGCCTGTGATAAACGCTGTTTTGCCTTTCAAATCCTTCATTGGTTGTCCTGTCTGGCTACTCCTGACTACGTGCTTTCAGGTACTCAGATGTCCCGGCATCCGAGCTCCTGCATGGATCTTTTACTGTAGAGGTCCGGGTGAGATACGGCAACCACTCGAGGGTTCAGTTCACCCAGAATGCCTTAGAATCCAACCACACCGGGGCCGTCCAGGGTCTCACTTGAGTTTCCGGGCACCAAACCTATGTTCACAACCAAAGCGTTGGGCGCTGGCTCAAGAACCCGGTGCCTCAACGGGAACACGGTTTGTCCAATTGATGAATAGCAAGGAGAAACTCATGAAACCGATCACCGTGTAGCCGAACCGGCGGTGGAGTCACATGGATCATCATCTCGGCTGATTCCCCGGTTCTCGACATCCCAAGCGGCGCAACCACCACCTGCACGCGGCGTACGACCATGGCAATAGAACCTCGCGATGAAGCCAGCACTCGGATTATCATCGTGGGACCTCTTGCTCCCACCACCGGGCGCGGACAGGGGCCGGCAAAAAGAACCTACAGTAGACCAGAGGACAGCGCATGAACAGACCAGCACTCAGCTACCAATCGGACGCCACGGCCATAGTCGTCGGAGTTGGCCTCATGGGGCAGCACATGGCCCGCCAGGCACCGGAATGGCTTGGACTCCGGAAGCTGCTCCTCGTTGACCACGCCCGGCAGATCAACGATGGCGGCACGCCTCGCCCCCTTGCCGATTTCGCAACCGAGATCGCCATCGCGACGGGAGTGGAGGTCGTAGCCGAGTCCATAGATGTCACGAGCGAATCCGACGTCAGTGGACTCTTCAGCCGTCATCGCGACGTCCGTTACCTGTTGCACACGGCGGGCATATCGCCGAAACCCCTTACCCCACCCGAGCATCTCACCAAAGAAGACATCATGGGAGCCTGCGAGGTAAATCTCTGGGGCGCCCAGAACATCATCAAGCAGGGCGTGCTGGCTGGCGCGTTTACCCCACGAGCTCACGGCGTCATCATTCTGTCGACGTCGGCAACCGTGGGTTCCGAGGGCCGCGCCAGCGCGGCCTACGAGGTCTCAAAGGGAGGACTGATGAATTTCCTGCAGCTTCAGTCCCGATACCTGCTGGAAACCCATGGTCTGGTGTTGAACGGTCTGGCACCATCACCGCTGCGCGGCCCCATGGCCGCGCAGAATCCGATCTCCGCCGCACGGCTGCAGGCGGTCGAGGACGAGATGCCCATTGGCGGACTGACAGACCCCAGTCACATTGCCGCCGCCGCGATGTACTTCTGGTCCAACGAGTGCTGGTGTGTAGGGGAAGTTCTGACCATCGACGGTGGCTATACCAAGCACAAGCCTGTCTACGGGCCACTGTAGTTGGGATCGATCCAGAACCCGGAGTTCCGCGGTTGTGGTGAAGCACAAGTCGGGGCCCGCGTCATGGCGGGCACGCACACCAACGTGCCATCGATCATTTCCCCGGTGGGCAACCGACTGGCACCGAACAGGGCGCATTCATCTGACATGCCAGCGCCAGACGGACTTCCCATGGTATATTTCTCACTGGTGAGGGCTCGTTACCACACCCATACATATAGAGGTTCGGGTAATGAAATCAACTTTTGGCGTTTACCACTGAGCATTTCACTTGCTCTGCACAGTGGCGGTACCGTGCGCCTGTTACGCCAGTTTCTGTCATGTCTTGGCATGCTCTACTGTGCGCTGGCTTCGGGTGACATTTCGATCAGTGGCCTGGACCCCATCAGCATCAATGCCTGGGCCGGTGCAACCTCTGACCTGACGGGCACCGACACCTACTGCACGGTGTCGTGCCAGGGCGCCTGTGACAAAGATGTCCACCGCCGTGATTATGCACCAGCGTTTTATACCAATGGCACGACCGATGGTGCAGGAAATTTCTACATCACGAACGGAAGCCATTCCCTGACGGTATTTCTTGACTGGACGCATCCAGTCAGCGGTACCACAAGGATGACCAATCACAACGTGACCGGGATGCGGTCGCCAGTCTCCGAGGGAGCATACAGCTGCTCAGCCGATCCCAATTCGACCACGCGTATCGACATCACGTTGCCCGCCGGACAAATTGCCAGCGCCCAGGCAGGTACCTATTCTGAAACGTTCCTGGTTGACAGTTGTCGCACCAGCGGGCAAGGCTTTGGTGAGTGCACGGCCCAGATTTCGTTTTCTGTGACCCTGCCGGAACTTATCCAGGTGACCAACCTCACCAACATTGATCTTGGCTCATGGAGTGGCACCGGTGACATCCAGGTCACCAGGGATTTCTGCGTATTCCGCAATGGGCAGGGTGGCTTCGCCATCACCACCAGTGGTAATCACGACGCCAGCGGGAGATTTCACCTCGGAAGTTCAGGTAACCTGCCATATCGCATCGATTATGGACAGGGCGGCGTATTCAAACAGGCTACACCGGGTGTGAGCATGCCTTTTTCCTCCAGCGGTTTCACTGGCAACAGCGTCAGAGACTGCACAAATTCAGGAGGAGCAAATACCTCTATCCGGTTGACAGTCCTCGAAACTGATCTCGCGATCCAGCCAGGCGGCAGCTTTGCCGATACCGTGAACATCTTTGTGCTTCCCGAGTAGGCGCATTCCAAAGGGCTCCTCTCACGAAAATATCCAATTAATCGGAGCTTCCCTGGAGCTCAACCGTACCGGCATCCCCATCGACGGTGATCTGCTGTCCGTGTTCAATACGCTGTGTACCGATGCCGGTTCCTACCACCGCGGGGATACCATATTCCCGCGCTACGATGGAGCCGTGCCCGAGGATCCCGCCCATGTCGGTCACCAGACCTGAGGCGTGGGCAAACAGGGGCGTCCAGGCAGGGTTCGTCATGGGACACACCAGGATAGAGCCTGGTCTCATCTGACTGAACTCACCTGGCGATATGATCAGGCTGGCTGGCGCGGTCACTGTCCCGGGGCTGACCGGCACCCCCAGCAGCGTAGCGCTGGTGGGGTCGTTATAGATCTGTGTTTCCTTGAACTTGACGCCAGGGTGTTGGCTGGCCTCGAAGGGAATCGTGCCGGGCGGGTGCAAGCGTTTTCGTGCCTCTCGTAACTCCCTGCGTTCCGCGATCAGAGGCACAAAGTCAGGTATCGACTTGCTGCTGCCCCTGGCCTCGATGGCTCGATTGACTTCTTCGGAGTACAGATAAAAGAGGTCATCCGCAGTGTTCAGGGTACCGACTTCGACCAGCCGTCTGCCAAGTTCCAGGGCGAGACCCCGAAGGGTTGGCCATGGCCAATACAGGTAATACATCACCTCTTCACGAATGTAATAGAAACGACTGGTAAACCAGTTCCGATATCTGAACTGCCAATAGGGGAGGCCCTCCAGCAGTTGTTCGATTTCTGCCAACGCCGCCTCACGCTTCCTGGTTGCCTCCTCCTCATGGCGCACCGGGTCATAGCTTCTATTGGCTACCATGGTCTTCAGGGAAGCAAGCAGCCCCGAAGGGTCCTCCAGTGGCAGCGGTTCAGCAAAGTCCAGACTGTAACCAAGGTGTCCATACAGTTTGAGGTAGTCGTCAATCGTGTTGACGACGACCTCTCCTTCGGGATGGTCACGCAGCGCCTGCATAAGGCGTTTTGCCGGCGTGATCATGACGACTTCATACAACCCCTCGCTCTCACGAACCTGCCTGGCTATCCGAAACAGATGCTCGTTGGCCTCGATAGTCTTCGACCGGAACCCACTTAAGAACTGACCGCTGGTGAAACGGTGTTCCGGCAACGTTTCCTGCAGGAATTTCTGCAGCTGGTAATCCGTAATTTTGGCCACCCCGAAGCTGTGGCTTGAATTGGATGACCAGAACATGCCGCTGGCAATGGCGAGTTCAGTGACCCCCTGCATCAATGTCTCGTCAGTTGCGGTCGCGGGATCAACGTCGCGCCACTCATCGGTCGTTGCCACGATATCGGGCATGGTTTTTTCCTGCCATTCTCTCAGGAAATCCTCATTGCCCTTGATTTTGTTACCGGCCCCGAAGCCCATATCCTGAATGTCGGGGATGGTCACCGCATGAGCGAGGTTATTGATTCCTGCGGATTCGGCCCAGGCGTCGAAAGCGCGACGATCATCATCGGAGAGTTCCGAGAGGAATACCTTCAGATCCTGAACCTCCTGTTCCGGATCGGATTGCTCCTTGTCCCTCGCTGATTGTTTGGCCTTCTGCTCCTCGATGGCAGCCTTACGTTCGGCCGCTTCCATCTCGGCTTCGGTTGGCGCCTTTGGTTGTTCACCGACTACCTGGGGAAAATCGAATCGCTGATATGCAAAGCCGTTGAGCGTCAAAAAGAGCTGGCCGCCACCAACCATCACACTCTTGCGCTTTTTCCCTTTGGCGACGGTTTCCAATCCTTCTGCCAGGTATAGCTCGTCAAACAGCGGCGTACAGGGATCAGGAATGTTCTCTACGATCTGGCGGCGCGCGAGGATCTGAACCGGGGGCGGCGGCTCCCATGACACCTCAATAGGCTGTGGTGGCAGATTGGTAATCGGGCGGGATTGCAACAAATGCAGCTGGTAGCCAGAGTCCTCCGCAAGGGACGAGGACGTTCCCCGGGCAGAGGTAAGGGCCCACTCAATGTCCTGAGGAACACCGCCAAAGTGCTCTTCTGTCTTCAACGCCAGCGCGGCAAGTTCGAGAAGCGCCTCGTGTGACAACGATGACTGACTCCTTTCACTTTCGGCTATCTCCTCAAGGCGCGTCCCATCATCGCCATCGGCCACGATTTTCTGCTCTTTACTGCCGATGATCGTCTCTTTCGTGGCAAGGCTGTCACGGTCCAGAATGTAGGTATCGGGTGTAACCTGACCGCCTACCACCGCCTCACCCAGGCCGAAACTTGCATTGATGATCATCTCGGATCGCTCACCGGTCGCAGGGTTGGCGGTAAACAGTATGCCGGAGACATCTGATGGCACCATCAACTGGACTACCACTGCCATCGCCACTTCATCGTGGGCAATACCCATCTCATGCCGATAGCTGATGGCCCTGGGTGTCCACAGCGATGCCCAACAATCGCGCACGGCCGCGACCACAGCTTCTTCGCCCCGTACATTCAGATAGGTGTCCTGCTGGCCGGCAAAGGACAAGTCCGGCAGATCTTCCGCGTTTGCAGAAGAGCGAACCGCCACCGGCGGGTTGTCGCCTTCGAGTAACTGGTACGCATCCCTGATCTCTCCTGCTATCGCAGCTGACAGATTCCCCCTGCCAAACAGCGCTTGAATCGCGATCGATGCCGCATCAAATGTTAGTGTGTATTCGTCGATCTCCGGTTTTGCGAGGCCAATGATCTCTGCCTGAAGTTGGTTTTCCCTTACGAACTCCTTATAGGCGAACGTTGTTACATAGTAGCCATCTGGAACGGTGAACCCCGCGTTGGCCATCTCGGAGAGAGAACGTCCCTTCCCACCCACGACATCCAGTGACGGGTTTCTTGTAGCCAGAGGCAGGATATAGTCGTCAGTCAATTTTCGTCCTTAAGCCTCTAAGGTAGTTGGCGTCGGGCGTATTGCCAGAGGACCGACGTTCGGTCGGCCGATAGTTCACCCCTGGCATCATTCTCCTCGGGGTAAGCGCAGTTGCAGTGACGCGGGGTTCCTTCAATTGGACGCGCATGGCAAGCAGGATTTCTACTTGCTGATCCGACCCTCGTGCTCTGCCTGACGCAGGGCCGTGTCTCCGATGCGTGCCGGTGGATCGTTCCACAGATGTTCGTTCTCGTAGGCACGGTCAATGATGGTCTGAATCGAGTCAAGTGACCTCTCATCGAGCTTCATTCCTGGCGCCTCGGGGTCACCACCACCGGCGCGGAATTCCAGCAGTTCAACTCCGGCCGGGCCGGCTGTGTACTTGTACGGTTGTCCGTTAGGCACAAAGAACGTCGAGCCGGCGCCGAGCCGACGCTTGCCCATGATGATCTCGCCGGCCTGAACGTAGTAGAGGCAGTCGCCACCTTTGGGGTGGGAGTGGCGAAACAAGGGGAAGTTAGGCCCAAACCAGACGTGCACCAGGCTCATGCCATTTGGACCCGGCTGCCCAAACAAGGAGGTCACTGCCGCACCCGGGACAAAGGCCTCGACCATCTCACCGATCTTCTGCCGCGTGGGATCCTCACCAAACTGCTCCGCAAGCGGGCCATAGGCATAACCGTCCGCAACCCGATCCAGATTCTCGCTGACCCGCTCGCGCTTGCCTGGCGAGCTGATTGGCGGATTCTCGTTGATGGCAAATGGGCCTCGCTCCGAAACATAGCCCTTGGTTTCTGCCACTTCCTCCGGCAGGTCTTTCAGCTGCTCGCTCATGTCACGCCTCCTGTAGTCGAGGGTCATCATGCCAGAGGGGTCCTCGCCAATTCAAGGAGCAGGGAGATGACGCCAGTAGCCCTGAGCGTGCCCGTCTCAGGCACGCTGTAGTTTTACAAGAAAGTGCTCACGCTGGCACCTCGTACCAGTGAACTTCCATGAAAGCTCTACCCATCCACTAATCTCCGCCCGGACCCAGGGGCTTGTGGGCCCAACGAATCTCGATTTCCAATACCGCTCTTTCCCAGCCTTGGCAACAAGGTCTGTACGAGCATCGTCAGTGGATGCGCTACATCAGTTCCTTCCAGAGTCCGGCGACCGCCACACCCAGGACCGTGGGGGACCCTCGTCACGAAATAGCTCCCTTCTCAAAGTGGCCCGGTTTACCCACTCTCGTGCGTCTATCGCCCACAGTGATTGTCTATTGGGGTGAAACGGGCGGGAACCATCGAACACCGGCTCGCATGGATGCTACTGACGTATCACGATCGGGATAGTCATGAGGACAACACCGGCCACCGCCAGGACCCATACGTCGGTGACGGCATATGGAAACACCATCAGGGCAATGCCACAGGCAAGCGGGACCTTTTTCTTCTGTTTCTTGCCATAGATGAAATAACCGAGGCCGATCGATCCGTACAGCAGACCCCAGAGCAGCGTCGCCTCATCCACGGCGGATCATCCTTGCCATGCCATTCCATACATAGGGGCCCGCTCCAGTTGTTCGACATGGGATCGGTCTTGCCGTTTTCCCTTCTTGTCGGCGCGCTGTTCCTTCATCGTCTTAACGGCATTGTTCTTGGACTCGCGCATATTCCGTTGTTCCTTGCTCATGGCCGAACTCCCGATTTGAGTCTACTCCCAATCGACCCTCAATGAGTTCCCCATAGACCCTCTATGCACCCTAACGGCTATGGGAGCCGTTTACTCCCATCCGCAGTCGCAAACACCCTGACACTTGCAGTACTTGACCCGCACCAGGAAAAGACCCATTGTTTTGCCCATCGCCTCCGCGACGATCAGGGCAATCTGATCGATCCATTATCCAGACGACAATCCGGGAACCCGCCAATGGCCCTGCTGTTTCGACAGCTCTACGATATGGATTCCGGCACGTTCACCTACCTGCTGGCAGACGACCGGAGCCTGTCCGCGGTCATTATCGACCCGGTCTTCGAACAACACGAGCGGGACCTCGCACTGATCGATGAACTCGGGCTCACACTTGAGTTCTCGATCGAAACCCACTGTCACGCCGACCACGTCACCGCCGCCTACCTGCTGAGACAACGCACAGGATGCAAGACCGCCGCATCAGCGGCGGCCGGCATTGAAGGACTGGACATCATACTGGCAGCAGGTGAAGCCGTGCAATTTGGTGGCCAGACCCTGGAGGTGCTGGCAACGCCGGGACACACCGATGGCTGTATCAGTCTACTGCACCGGAATGCCGGGAAAGTGTTCACGGGCGATGCGCTTCTCATCCGCGGTTGCGGGCGCACCGATTTTCAACAGGGCTCAGCCGCCAGACTGTTCGAATCCATTACCCGGGAGCTGTTCACACTACCCGACTCGACTGAGGTCTACCCCGGACACGATTACGTCGGACGCAGCAGCAGTTCCATTGGCGAAGAACGCCGACTCAACCCGAGAATAGGTGGCGGCGCCAACCTCACGGACTTTGTCAGCTACCTGGACAATATGCGATTGCCGCATCCGCGCAAGATTGACATCGCGGTTCCGGCAAACGTTCACCTCGGAAAACCTGACCACCTTCCCCGGCAGCCCAACTGGGCTCCTGTGACCCGTACCTACGCGGGCGTACTCGAGGTGCCGGCCCAGTGGGTCGCGGCCCATCTGAACGAGGTGCATGTTCTCGACGTACGCACCGCGGTAGAAACCGACGAAGAACCGCAGAGGGTTCCCGGCGCGATACTGATCCCTCTCAATGAGCTTCGCGATCGCCTGTCGGACGTACCCACTGTCAGACCGATCACAACGATCTGCCGGTCGGGAAGACGTTCCGTCCTGGCGGCGGACATTCTGCGACAAAGTGGCTGGGACCAGGTCGCCAATATCAAAGGGGGCCTACTCTCCTGGTACCGCGAGGGTCTGCCTCTGGAACCCAACGCCCAACCCAGCTGACAGATACTTTTTGTCTCTCATCTCGTGACCGGTACCGATAAACAGACCACTGGCCCGGGCAATGTGGTGCAGACCAGACGGGGGTAAGGGCAGTCCAACGTCGGGAAATGTGGAATTGATTCCGCGGGAACAATTCAATATTTCTCCACTTTTGAGCGGCAGTCGGAGACGCGATATCCGATCTCTAGCCTGCCGGATTTTAACAACAGGGTGAGTACTTGACCCCCACCAGCAAAAGACCCATTGTTCTGCCGATCCGCGTATAGACCGATGAGATTCGCTAACGAGCAGAGATGACAGTTTATAGAGGCAGCCCGTATGAAAAAGAGAATAGCAGCGCCAGTTCTGGTGGCTCTTGTTTGTGGTCTGACGACCGCTAACGTGTGGGCTGAACCCGTGCACACCCCGACAAAACTGCCCGTGGCAAAGGCGGAATCGGTCGGTATGTCGAGCCAGGGCCTGGCTCGCATTGAAGACATCATGAAGGAACACATTGAAGCCGGGCATATCCAGGGTGGCGTCACCATCGTGGCGCGGCGTGGCAAGGTCGTTCATTTCTCTACCCACGGAGAAATGGATGCTGCCAATGGCCGGGCAATGGAGGCCGACGCGATTTTCATTATGGCTTCATCGACGAAGCCGGTGCTGGGCGTCGCGGCAATGATGGTGATTGAAGAAGGATGAATGAGCCCGAGTGATCCTGTCTCGAAATACATTCCTGAATTCGCCGATATGCAAGTTGCGGTCCCGGTCAAATCGGACAGTGCAAGATGGGCGAAGGGCAAAGGTAAGGATAAGGGGGAAGACAAAGCCAAGGGGCAGGCTAAAGCCAAAAGCGCGGAAAAGAGCGAGGTGCCGGAATTCCGCCTGGTGCCGGCGGACACCCCCATAACGATTCACCATCTGCTGACGCACACGTCCGGTCTGACGGGCCACGGACTCGGCTGGAAGGTCGCATCGGTAGGTCGCCATACCAGAGACGATACACTTGCCAGCTACGTCCCCAAACTTGCCCAGGTGCCGCTGGACTTTCAACCGGGCACGCAGTGGGGTTACAGCATGGGCCTCGATATTGTGGCCCGCATCATCGAAATCGTGACTGAAACGCCCTTCGATCAATTTTTGCAGGAGCGAATCTTCGATCCGCTGGAAATGCAAAACACCCATTTTAATCTGCCGGGTGACAAGGCATCGCAACGCATCGTGCTGACAGGCATCGGAGCCGAGAAGGGAAAGGACTGGCTGGTGCCCACCCGATACATTTCTGCAAGTGCCGGGCTATCCAGTACGGCCGAGGATTTCCTCCACTTCGAGCAAATGTTGCTCAACGAGGGAGAACTGTTTGGGCACCGACTGCTTGGTCCTGCCAGCGTGAAGATGATGCGCAGCAATCAGGTAGGCGACCTGTTTGCGACTTCCGGGAAGGTACTCACAGGCATGGGGTTTGGTTATACCGTGGGCATCACACTGGATTCAAACCTGGCCGGGGACCATCGCGGCAGTGGCGCCTTCGGATGGCGCGGCGCGGCTGGTTCGGTGTCATGGACCGACCCCGATAACGAGTTGGTGGCGGTATATCTGCCGGCCATACCCCGGGGAGGTTCGGTGTATGACGATTTTGAAAGGGCCGTCTATCAGGCGATCATTGATTGAGCTGCATCTTGCCTGGAGACTTTTCGGGAAACCCATTCTCTACCCGTTCTCCAGCGCCTCCCATTTTGAATAAAGAAGGGCAAGCTCTTCCTCCAGCGCCTTCAGTTGTTCGAATGCCGCCGCCTGATCAGCCTCGTTCCTGTCGTAGAATGTGGCAATACCCATTTCTTCCTGCAGCGCTGCGATCCGCGCCTCGATCAACTCGATCTTGCCCTCGACTTTCTGGATGTCCCGCTCCCGCTTCTGTTGCTCGCGGCTTTGCTGGCGAATGTCAGCACCCCGGCGACGTTTTGATTGCTGCGCGGTCGGCCCGGTAGAAGCCATCGCTTCATCGGACTCCCGAAATCGGCCGCCGCCGCGGTGCCAGTCTTCATAGCCGCCCACATACTCCCTGACGACACCGCCACCTTCAAACACGATGAGGCTGGACACCACATTGTCAAGAAACGAGCGGTCGTGGGATACCATAATCACCGTACCGGTATACTCCAGCAGCAGTTCTTCCAGCAGTTCCAGCGTTTCAACGTCAAGATCATTGGTCGGTTCATCCAGAATCAGCAGGTTTGCCGGCAGCGAGAACAGCCGTGCCAGCAGCAGCCGATTCTGCTCGCCGCCAGACAGGGTGCGAATCGGTGCCCGGGCCTGATCCGCGTCAAACATGAAGTTCGCGAGATAGGACACCACGTGGACATCCTTGCCGTTCACGGTCACATACTGGCGGCCTTCGGAAATATAGTCCGACACGGACCGTTCCGGGTCCAGTTGGGCCCGCACCTGATCGTAGTAAGCCACCTGCAGACGAGTACCGGACCGAACAGTCCCGGAATCCGGCGCCGTCTTCTCCAGCAGGATGTCCAGCAGGGTGGTCTTGCCGGCGCCATTGGGTCCAAGTAGTCCAAGACGATCACCCCGTTGGATCACGAGGTCAAAGTGGTTGATCAACTGTTGCTGGCCATAGCCTTTGGAAACATCGATCAGTTCCTTGACGATCTTGCCGGAGGCGATGCCGGCATCCACCTCCATTTTCAGGTGCTTTTGAGACCTTCGCCGGCTGCGCTCCTCACGAAGGGCCGACAGCGCCCGCACTCGACCCTCGTTGCGGGTCCGCCGGGCCTTGATCCCTTCACGAATCCAGGCTTCCTCCTTCTTCAGCTTGTCGTCGAATCGCTTGTTCTGCTGGGCCTCGACTTCTGCCTCATGCTCCCGGCGCCGCAGCCAGGTCTGATAGTCGCAGTCCCAGCGCACCACTTGCCCACGATCGATGCTGAGGATGGCCGTCGCTGCCGACTGCATCAGGGCGCGATCATGGCTCACAAATATGACCGTACCGGGAAATTCCAGCAGTCGCTGCTCCAGCCACTCGATGGTTGGAATGTCGAGGTGATTGGTGGGCTCGTCCAGCAGCCAGACATCTGGCTCCGTGACCAGCGACTTCGCGATCGCGACCCGTTTCAGCCAGCCCCCGGAAAGCGCGCTCAGCGGCTGATCGGCCGGCAGGTCCATTCGATCCAGAATCGATTCAATTCGATGGGCAAGACTCCATCCGTCTTCGGCCTCAATTTGCGCCTGCAGCGTAGTCAGCCTTGCCAACCCGCCGGACTCCGACAACCCGGACGTGAGCGCATGATATTCAGCCAGAACCGAACCCATATCCTGAAAACCACCGGCAACCGCCTCATACACCGTCGCATCAGATCGATCCGGCAGGTTCTGGTCCAGCACCGAGAAACGGACCCCCTCATCACGCCAGATTCTGCCCTCGTCCGGCGCCGCCTCACCCGAGATCAGGCGCATCAGGGTGCTTTTGCCGCTGCCGTTGCGCCCGGCCAGACACAGCCGCTCGCCCCGCTCGATCGACAGATCAACGTTGGCCAGCACGACGTCGTTGCCAAAACTGACCCCAACATTGCGACATGTGACGATGGGCATGAACAGACCTGCGGTGCGGTTAAAAGGTTAGGGTTGGAAGTTAGGGCTAGAAGGCTACGGCTGACTGGGAAGTTTCGGCGCTCTGCCTAGAGTCCCAGGGATCTGCGGTCCAGTGGCCGCAGGGGCACGTCCGGATCAGGCGACGGAATCGCCGACAGCAGCAGGCGAGTATAGTCCTCTTTGGGATGATCGAACACTTCATCGACGGTACCCTGCTCGACCACCCGACCACGGTGCATCACCAGAACGCGGTCGCAGATATGCTGGACCACGGACAGGTCATGGGCGACGAACAGATAGGTCAGGCCCAGTTCCTGCTGTAGATCCTCGAGCAGATTGATGATCTGCGCCTGCACCGACACGTCCAGCGCAGAAACAGATTCGTCACAGACCACCAGGTTGGGACGCAGAATCAGGGCCCGGGCAATGCCAATCCGTTGACGCTGGCCACCCGAAAAAGCGTGAGGGTAACGAGTCAGCGACTCATGGGAAAGCTGCACCAGATCCAGCATCTCCAGCACCTTGGTACGGCGTTCCCGTCGATCGTCAAGGCCATGGATCAGCAATGGTTCCTCGATGATTTCCTGAACGGTCATGCGCGGGTTCAGTGACGAGAACGGGTCCTGGAAGATCATCTGCATCTCGGCCCGCAGGGGCACCAGTTCACGATCCGTCAGCCGATGCAGATCAACCCAGCCCCCATCGCTGTTGAACCGTACAACGCCCTCGTCCGGATCAATCGCTCGCAGGATGCATCGGGCGAGGGTCGTCTTGCCAGACCCGGATTCGCCCACGATGCCGAGCGTCTCAGACCGCTTAAGCTCAAATGACACATCCTGGACTGCTGGCACCCCATCGAAATACTTCGACAGACCCGCCACCGTCAGAACCAGTTCACTGTTCATGAGGCACCCTCCGGAATCTGATCGGGCGGCAGGCTCACCTGGCGCCCGTCAGCAAGCGTCACGAGTGGCCATGGCGTGGTGATGTCGGTATCACCAACGACGCTGGCAATGGTGGACAGTGGCTGACCCTTTTTGGCGAGGCCGGGGATCGCCGCCAGCAGCCCGCGGGTATAGGGATGCACCGGCGTCTTCAACACCTGACGCACGGTGCCAATTTCAAGTACACGCCCCTGATACATCACCACGACCTGATCTGCAAGTTGCGCGACGACCCCAAGGTCATGGGTAATAAACAGCACGGAATTGCCGAGTTCGCGCTGCAGATCACGGATGAGCGTCAGGATTTCGGCCTGGATGGTGACATCCAGAGCTGTGGTGGGTTCATCGCAAATCAATACCTCTGGATTGCACACCAGCGCCATGGCCACCACCACCCGCTGCCGCATGCCACCGGAGAACTCAAACGGATACATGGTCATGCGGCGCTCGATATCCCCGATGCCAACCCGCTCCAGCATGTGTGCGGCCTCTTTCCACGCCACCTCTTTCGATACATCGCGATGGCACAGGATCGCCTCGGCCACCTGATTGCCCACGGTATAGACCGGAGACAGGGCCGTCATGGGTTCCTGAAACACCATACTGATTTTGCCACCTCGCAGGTCCAACAGGCGTGGATCCTTCTTGCCAAGGGACACAATGTCGAACGCCTCCCCCTGTTCCGGCTGGAACGCAATGCTGCCGCCCGTGATCCGTCCCGGCGGCTGGATCAACCGCATAATACAGTTGGCAGTCACCGACTTGCCGGAACCGGACTCACCGACAACGGCCGTGACCTTGCCTCTTGGCACATCAAAACCCACATTCACCAGCGCATTCGTAAGGCCCGTATCAGTCTTGAAATCTACCGCCAGGTCACGGATCTCCAGAACATTGTCTGTTGTCTCGGCCATCAGTCCATACCACCTGTGTTGTATGGGTCCGCCGCATCACGCAAGCCATCTCCCAGCAGGTTAAACGCCATCACTGTCAGGACCACAAACAGCCCGGGAATGAGCAGCCAGGGCGTCATGACAATCACCTGATAGTTCTGCGCCTGTTGCATGAGCACCCCCCAGCTGACGACTGGCGGGCGAAGGCCGATGCCAAGAAAGCTGAGCGCCGTCTCGCCCAGAATCATGCCGGGCACCGCCAGGGTGGCGGTCGTGATGATGTGGCTCATAAAGCTTGGCAACATGTGCTTGAAGATGACCCGCAGCTTGCCCGCGCCCAGCAGCCTGGCCGCCATAACGAAATCCTCTTCACGGAGCGCCAGAAAACGCCCTCGCACCTGCCTTGCCAGGGTCGTCCAGCCAAACAGCGACAGGATAATGGTCACGCCAAAATACACCCGCAGGGATGACCATGCGACCGGCAACGACGCGGACAATGCCATCCACAGTGGCAGCGTGGGCAGTGACTGCAGCACCTCGATGACGCGCTGCACCGCCCGGTCCGCCAGGCCGCCAAGATATCACGCCAGCCCGCCGAACAGCACCCCCAGCACCAGGGTCAGGACAACGCCCACCACACCGATCGACAGTGAAACCCTGGCACCATAAAACACCCGTGAAAAGAGGTCCCTGCCAAGCTGGTCGGTACCGAACAGGTGAATGTAATGGCCCTGCCCAACCGTGAATAGATGACGTTCCATGCTGATCAGGTTCCAGAGCTCGTATTTCTCGCCGCGCGCGAAGAAGTATAGGGGGTAGCGCTTGTCGGGGTTGGGCGTGTACTCCCGCATCCAGGTGTCCGCATTCACCGTCATGTCGTAGCCGTAGACGAATGGTCGCAGATGGAACCCTCCCTCCATGTCGAAAAACCGGACCGACATAGGGGGCGCGTTGATCGCCTGAACGTTCCTTGTGGTGGTGCCATAGGGCACTACAAATTCACAAAATACGGCAATCAGGTAGAGCACCAGCAGAAAGATCCCGCTCATCAGCGCGAGCCGGTGGCGCTTGAATCGAATCCACGCCAGCTGACGCGGCGATATTTCTTCGAGCTTCGCGGCACCGATGCCGTCAATCACCTGGACATCACTCATATCGAATCCTCGGGTCCGCCCAGGCGAGCAGCAGATCTGAGATCAGCATCCCTACCACCGTCAATACCGCCAGCAACATCAAAAAGCTGCCAGCCAGATACATGTCCTGATTCATCAGCGCCTGCAGCAGTGCCGGTCCGGTGGTCGGAAGATTGAGCACCATGGAGACAATGGCCTCACCGGAGATCAATGTCGGCAGTAACAGCCCGATGGTGGAAATGAACGGGTTGATGGCAATTCGAAGCGGATACTTGATGATGAGTTTGACCGGACCCACACCTTTGGCCCGGGCCGTTACCACGTAGGGTTTGTTCAATTCATCCAGCAGATTCGCCCGCAAAATCCGCATGGTCACGGCCGCGCCGCCCATCCCCACGACGACCATGGGAATCCACAAGTGACTGAGCATGTCGGTGAACCTCGCGAAAGACCAGGGCGCCTCCTGGAACTCCGGTGAAAAGAGGCCGCCGATGCTGATTCCAAACCACTCGTAGCCGATGTACATAAGGATCAGCGCCAGCAGGAAACTCGGTGTGGCGAGACCAATCAGGGCGAGGCTCGTCAGCACGTAATCCCCGATGGAATACTGCCTGACGGCTGTGTACACGCCGATTGGAATCGCGACTACCCAGGTAAACAGCAGCGCGGAAATCGTGATCACCAGGGTAAAACCCAGCCGCTCCCACACCAGTTCGTTCACGGGCCTGGCAAACAGGAACGAATAGCCCATGTCCCCCGTCAGAAATCCCCCCGCCCACCGCAGGTACTGCATGGGCAGCGGCTCATCCAGATTGAACTGGGCGCGAAGGTTCTGAACCTGTTCGGCAGACACCTCCACCCCCTGGGACTGCATCCGGTCGAGCGTGGAGGTCACGATATCACCGGGAGGCAGCTGGATGACCACGAACACAATGACAGAGATGATCGCCAGAGTAGGGATCATGCCAAGAATACGATTGAAAACGTAGGATCTCATGGGGCCTCGAAATACCAGGTTGCAGGATGATACGCCAAAGTCCAGCGGTTATCCCACCCCCAGATACCGTTTGGCAACACGTTGCGGAGCCGTTTGGAAACCACCATGGGATGCGGCGCGAGCCCAACCACACCAATCACCCACAGATTTTCCGCAGCGGAAGCCAGCAGGTTTCGCGCAACCATCGCCCGATATTCAGGGTCCATGGTCGTGCGCATTTCGTCGGTCCAGTATTGTAGCTGCCTGATCACCGGCGGCGGCTCCTCGCCAAGACGCCCATCTGTCTGGTAGAAGCGTGACCATTCGTTCCACATGCCCCGGTCCCAGCCGGTCGATCTGGGTGCAAACCAGTCCGGGATGAGCGGAAAGAGAATGTCAGTCACGCGGTCCGCATGCCAGACCGTCATCTGCATCTCACCCGCCTGAGCCCGGGCGGACTGCAGTGAGCGGTCAACCAGCTTGAGCCGCAGATCAATCCCCACCTCACGCCAGTAGCTGGCGATGAGTTCCATGTTGATGCCCTTGGGCGTTTCGAAATCCAGAAATTCCAGTGTGATGGTCAGGGGCGAGCCATCCTGAAACTCACGGAGGCCATCGCCGTTGGTATCCTTCAGGCCGATTTCCTCCAGCAGGGCCCTGGCATGGTCCGGGCGGTACTCGAGGTGGGCATCAGCGAACGCCTGTTCAAAATACTGGCTGGTGGGATGCACGGTCACCTGCCTGGGCACCCCTCTGCCAAAGTAGATGATCTCGTTCATTTCCTCGCGGTTGATGGCATGGGAAAGTGCAATGCGAAAGCGTCGGTCCCAGTAGAGCGCGGCGAGTTTCTTGTCCGCATGGTTGTAATTCGGTTGAATCGCCACATCACTGGCATGCAATCTGGTCCAGATGTATACCTTGACGGCGCCGTTACGTTCACCCAGTTTCAGCAGCGGGATGTCCTGGGTTCGCAGGGTATAGGCCGCAAAGTCCAGTTGACCGGTCGCCGCCTTGGCGGTCACCACCTGGGCATCATCCAGAATATCCTCGGCATCAATGGCGTCGATGTAGGGCAGCTGCTGGCCGATCGGGTCGATCTTGTGATAGTACGGATTGCGCTCAAAGCGGATCATGGTGGGCGTCCGTTCGACCGGGCGGTAGGCACGTAGCGTGGGGACCTCGACAGATTCCTCCACCCGGATGTTGCGGAAGGCGTCAATCATCGCCATCCAGGTGATGAAACCCTTGTCTGCGGCCAGGCGCTGGACCTCCTCACGGGGCGTGAAGGCAGGATGGAACTTCCTGAAATAATGCTTCGGGTCCACCATGAAGCTGCCGTATTGGGCGATCAGGTTGACAAACAGCGGGTTGGGTTCGGCGAAGACGTACTGAAAGGTCAAATCATCGAGCTTCACAATCTTGCCGCCGAGAACCAGCCTCGACGTGACCGGTGAGATATCCGGGTCGAGCCAGATGTGATCGAACGTGAACACAAAGTCATCGCTGGTGAGCGGCGCACCATCCGACCACTTCAGACCACGTCGCAAATGGATGGTCGTGACCTTGCCGTCGTCACTGATGGTCCAGGACTTCGCGAGATTGGGCAGAAAGTTGCGCAGATCAGCCGAGATGGTAATGGCCGATTCCCAGTTGAAGAACTGCCAGCTATCGCCGAGCGTGATCCGGGCCTTTCCACCATAGCGACCAATCTCTTCATAGGGTTCGATCACAATCGGATCATCAGGCAGGCGAGACTGAACAGGGGGAAGGTTCCGATCATCCAGCATGGGGCTCTGGGAGAAGTGGCTGATACCCATCTCTGATGCGGTGGGGGGCGCCTCGAACCATGCATCAGGCATTGGCGCAGGCCCGGCCCACGATTGAGCCGCAAGCACTGTAAACATCGCAAGCACAATGCAGGCTACTTCGAGTCTTGTTCGAATAGTGATTATCCCCCTTTGCTACCGGAGAATAGCAGCCGTGAGCGTGCCCGTGTCAAGCGCGGCAGGCGCCTCTACATGAAGGGCCCGTCATCAAAGCAAGGGCGCTAATTCGCCTCTACCCTCATGATCCCCTGCCCTTCCACGCCAAGGTACAGGTAACCATCCGGACCCTGACGCACGTTCCGGACGCGCCCCACGCCTTCAAGTACTGGCTCGGCACTGACCACGGCGTCACCCTCAAGGCGCAGCAGTACGCAATAGCCGAATTTCAGTGAGCCCACCAGAAGGTGCCCGCGCCAGTCCGGATACCTGTCGCTGGTGACGAACGCCATACCTGATGGTGCGATGCTCGGCACCCAGTAATGGATGGGTGACTCGAATCCCTCACGCTCGGTTCCCTCGGCAAACTCGGACCCGCTGTAGTTGATGCCGTAGCTCAGAATCGGCCAGCCATAGTTGGTACCCGGAGCAATGATATTGACCTCATCACCACCCCGGGGGCCATGCTCGTGAACCCAGATTCTGCCCGTCACCGGATTCATGGCCATGCCCTGGGGGTTTCGATGTCCCCAGGAATACACTGCTGTTTTCGCATCGGGCCGCGACACCAGCGGATTGTCCACAGGAACGCGGCCGTCGTCATGGAGGCGATAGACCTTGCCACCATCCCGGGTCACATCCTGGGGATTCTCGTCCCGGGCGCCCCGGTCACCAATCGAGAAGAACAGATATCCATCCCGATCAAACTCGATGCGGCTGCCATAGTGCTGACCCCGCGGGGTATTAGGCGAGGCCTTGTACAGAACCTGCAGACCGGTCAGGTTGTTGCCTGCAAGTCGCGCTCGCACGATCGCCGTATTGCTTCCATCGCCCTCCCCCGCAGGGCTGGAGAGACTCAGATAGAGCTGCCCATTGGTCACAAAATCAGGATGCAGTTCCAGATCCATGAGCCCACCCTGACCGTTGGCATGGACCGTCGGTACCCCATTGATGCGGCCGATCAGCAGGCCATCGCGAAAGCGAAGGATCTCGCCCTTACGATCACTGACCAGCAGGTCGCCATCTGGCAGCCACACCATACCCCAGGGGATCGAGATTCCAGTAGCATGAGGCGTCGCCTGATAGGTTACCGCCACGGCAGGGCCAGAGATGAACATGCAGAGCAGCACCCAGGGCGCCAGGGCGCTCCGGGACTGCAGATGACGGGCGATCAGGGATATCATCCGGTGCCTTATGCTGCCAGATAGTCGTCGATCACCTTCTCGAATTTCTCCTGGGCAGACTCGATCAGTTTCGGGAAGTGATAGGTCGGGAACAGATCCTCTGCTGCCGTATAGCCCCGCAACAGCAGCTTTGCCAGATTCGCTTTGTGGGCCTCGGTCGCCCCGTCCATGATGCCCATCTGGGGTGCCGACAGCCACATCTCGCCGAGCGGAGTCTCATTGGACATGCCGAGCGCACCATGAAGATGGATCGCCCGATACACGATGTCATGGTTGACCTTCGCGGCAGAGATCTTGATCGATGCAATCTCCTTACGGACTTCTTCGGTATAGGCCTTGGTCTTGTCGATCAGCCAGGCGGTATACAAGACGTGCAGCCGGAACTGTTTGAGCTGGATATAGGAATCGGCGATGTCCTGCTGCACCATCTGCAGTTCCGACAGATACTCCCCTTTTGATTTCCGTGACAGGGCCCGCTCACACATCATGTCGAGGGCTTTGGTACACACCCCCACCGCCCGCATGGCATGGTGCACCCGACCCCCTGCGAGACGGGTCTGGGAGCCGACGAAGCCGCTGCCTTCCACGCCCAGCAGATTATCCGCCGGAACCCTCACATCGGTGTAGCGCATGTAAGCATGACCACCACCACCGGTCACATTGTAGTTTTCCCGCAGTGGCGTGCCGATGGTATGGACATTCCGCACGACTTCAACGCCCGGGGTGTCGCGGTCCACGATAAACATGGAGGCACGTTCCTTCAGCTCTGCATCGGGATTGGTCACTGCCATGACGATCAGGAAATCGGCAGCGGCACCGTTCGATGTGAACCACTTCTCGCCATTGATCACCCATTCGTCACCATCACGAACGGCGGAACAGATGAACTCGCCCGGTTCCCCTGCGTGGGGCTCGGTCATCGAATAGGCAGAGTGCTTCTCGCCCGACAGCAACGGCTCCAGATATTTTTTCTTCTGGGCATCGTTGCCATTGTGGGCAATCAGTTCCATGTTGCCGGTATCCGGGGCCTGACAGCCGAAGATCGACGGGCCCATCCGGGTTCGTCCGAGTTTCTCGTTCAGCAGGCACAGTTTGACCTGTCCAAGCCCGGGGCCACCGAGTTCCGGCCCAAGATGAAAGCCCCACAGTCCCTGATTCTTGACCTGTTGCTTCAGATCTTCGATGTATGCCCGGATCGCCCGCCAGCCATCCGCCCCGATGGGCTGGCCATCTTTGGTTCGTCCTGCACGCATGAAATTGTCCAGCGGCTCAATCTCTTCTTTGGTGAACCGCTCCACCCAGTCGATCTGTGTCTGGAATTCTGGCTCCACGTCAAAATCAATGGCCATGTCTACCTCGTCTTTGGTTGTATTGGATGATTTGTGTCTGGCACCGCCAAACTAAACGAAATTGAGTACAGATAGCAATGCCTGCACAGCCGCTCACTCACTCATGCTCGGACGTCACGCTGACGCAGACGTTACCGTCAGGCTCGGCTGTGACCAGGAACGTGATCGGCCTGCAGCATACCTGGCAATCCTCGATGTACTCCTGTAAATCCACTGAAGGGTCCAGCAGAACCTCGATTGACTCACCGCAGTATGGACAACTGATCCGCCGTTCGACCTGCTGCATCCGGTCGATTAGCGAACCATGACCTGACCGCCATCGACGATCAACGCCTGACCCGTCATGTAACTTGCGGCCCGGGACGCCAGGAACACGCCAACGCCACGCAGTTCGTCGGGCTCTCCAAATCGTTTCAGGGTGATGTTGTCGGCCGGATGCTCATTGCCATTCTCGTCAGACCAGAGCACCTGGGCAAACTTGGTCTTGAACAGACCCGGACAAAGGGCATTGACCCGGATGTTGTATGGGCCGTATTCCGCAGCCAGGTTGCGCACCAGTGCCAGATCTGCTGCTTTCGAAATGGCGTAGACCCCCAGTGCCGTCGAGGGTTGAAACGCCCCGTTGGATGAGGTGATGATGATCACTCCGTCTTTCCTGGCGACCATGTCAGGCAACACCATGTGGCACAGCCAGTGGTTGGAACGAACGTTGCTCTCCATGGTCTTGTCCCAGGCGGAGTCCGGGATATCCTTGCTTGGGCCGTGAAAAGGGTTGACGCCGGCGTTGTTCATCAGGATGTCCACGGGCCCCAGCCGGTCGTGAGTCTCGTCCACCAGAGCCTGGAGCTGCTCCTTGTAGCCGATGTTGCAGGCGACCGCGATGGCGCGCTCTTCGCCGACCAGTTCATTGATCTCGGAGGCTGTTTGCTCGCAAACGTCCAGTTTGCGACTGGAGATCACGACCTTTGCACCGGCAATCGCCAGCCCTTCGGCCAGGGCCCGCCCCATACCGATAGATGAACCGGTAGTCAGAGCTACTTTGCCGGAAAGGTCAAAAAGGTCGTTAACGCTGGTCATGGTGCTGTCTCGCTCCTCGTTCAAAGGTGCGGGAGAATACGCCGCCTTGGCACTTAAGCGCAACTAGGTGGCACTGGCGCCCCGCCGGACCAACATCATCAGACGACCCAGGGCGTCTCGAACCCGGCTCACTCCTGCCGCCACGTGCACCGGCAGCGCCAGCATGGCCGGCGTAGCCACCAGCGTCAGCAGAGTCGCGAAGGCGAGGCCAGAGACAATGGCCTGGGCAAGAGGCACCCAGAAGCTGGAAATCAGACTGCCGAAGACCATCTCGCGGTTGATCAGGTCGACACTCAGGTTATTGGTCAGCGGTAGCAGGCCGAAGATCGTCGTCACGGTGGTCAGCAGAACGGGGCGCAGGCGCTGGGCACCGGTGCGCGCGATCAGCGTGGCATAGTCCAGTTCAGGATGCTCGTGACGCAGCACGTTATAGGTGTCAATCAGTACGATGTTGTTGTTCACCACGATGCCGGCGAGTGCCACCACACCAGTGCCCGTCAGGATGGCACTGAACGGGCTCCCCGTGACGATCAGGCCGATCAGCACACCGGCGGTCGACATCACCACCGCGAAGAGAATCAGCACTGCCTGATAGAAACTGTTGAACTGGGTCACCAGCAGCACAAACATCAGCAGCAGCGAGAGGCTGAAAGCGATCCCGATGAACGCCATGGAGTCTGCCTGCTCCTCGTTGGCGCCCCTGAACTGAATCTTGAGCAACGGATCAAAATCCTGGGCCGCGAGCCAGGCGCTGATTTCCTTCACCTTGTCGTCAGCCAGCACACCGGGAGCCACGTCGGCCCGGATAAACTCAACTGGTGTACCATCAATACGCTGGATGGTATCGATGTTCGGCACCGCCTCGCGCTGCACGAAATTGGAGATCGGAACCATGCCCCGCTGGGTCATCACCTTGAGTTCATCCAGCGCGCTGATGCTCCGGGCATCCATCGGATAGCGGACGCGAATGTCCACGGCATCGTCCGATCGATCAGGTCGATATTCACCGACTTTGACGCCATCGGTCACAAGTTGAACGGCAAGCCCCACCTGGGACACGTCTGCGCCATACAGTGCGGCCTGGGCACGATCAACCGTCAGCTCCCATTCAATTCCCGGCAACGAACGCGTATCGTCGAGATCCCGCAGGCCCTCCACACCGGCCATATACCCGGCCACCCGTGCCACCGCCGGTTCCAGGATCGACTTCTTGTGGGACGAGAACTGTATCTGGATGGGCTTGCCCACCGGGGGCCCGTTTTCCATCTTCTGCAATTCAACCAGTACCCCTGCATAGCCACCGGTCTTCGCCCTGATCTCCTCGAATATCTCGGTACCCGTACGGTCTCTTTCTGTTTGTTCCAGCAGTTCCAGAAAGATGGTGCCGACCTCGTCGAGGCCGCCAAACCGGGAGGCACCACCCGCCAGCTTGGTCTGGGTGTTGATCGATGACACACCTTCCACGGACAGGATCTCCGACTCGATCTCATGCACCAGGAAATTGATCTGTTCGGCAGAGAAATTCCCCTGGGCGCGGATCGACATCCGACCAAAAATGGGCTCAAAATCGTTGAAAAACACCATGCCCCGGCCCAACTGGCCATAGGCCACAAAGCTGCCGATCAGCACCACAAAGGTCAGCGACACCGTCATCACGGCGTGGTGACTGCACCAGGCCAGCAACCGGGCGTACGCTCCTGTGATGCCCGGCAACTTCAGGGGGTCACCTTCCTCAAGGTGACGCAGCGCTTCGGTGCTCTTGCGATCAGTATTGCCAGGCCGGCCAATCAACGCGCCCAATGCCGGGCCCAATACCAGTGCATAGATCAGTGAACCCGACAACACCGCAAATACGGTCACGGGCAGATACCGCATGAACTTGCCAGACACACCCGGCCAGAACATCAGTGGCAAGAACGCCGCGAGCGTGGTCGCAACGGAAGCCGTGACCGGCCAGAACATCCGCTTGGCAGCGGCGGCGTAGGCATCCCGGCGATGCAGCCCCTCGGTCATCTTGCGGTCCGCATACTCGGTCACCACGATGGCACCGTCGATGAGCATCCCGAGGGACAACAGCATGCCGAACATCACCATCGAGTTATAGGTATAGCCCAACTGCTGGATGATAATCAGCGCGGCCAGAAACGAAAACGGTATGCCAACACCCACGATGATACCGGAGCGCAGCCCCATCGCGGCCACCACCAGAACCATGACCAGCGCCAGCGCCGTCAGGATGTTGCCCTGCAGTTCGGTGACCGCACTTCGGGCAAAGGGGGCCTGATCCTGGGTGTAGAAGACATCGACCTTGTTGGGCAGGCTGGGCCGCCGCGCCTCGACGATGGCCTTGGTCTTTTCCACCGTCTCAATGATGTTGGCATTGGCGCGCTTGACCACGTTCAACGAAATGGTCCGATTGCCATTGACCCTGGCGTAGCCTGACCGGTCCTTGAACGTCCGTCTGATCGAGGCGACGTCATTCAACGTGACCACCGTGTCGGCGCTCGACTTGACCGGCAGATCGAATACGTCGGACACCTCTTCGATCACGCTCGGTACCTTTACCGAGAACCGGCCGGCCCCGGCACTGAGATCGCCCGCCGGGATGAGCCGGTTGTTTCGTATGATCGTGTTGATCAGTTCTTCGTTGGAGATCCGGTACGCTTCCAGTGCAGAAGGATCAATCACTGCTTCAAGCAGTTCCTCCCGGTGCCCCTGAAGCTGGGCATCCATGACTTCAGGGATGCCTTCAATCTCGTTCCTGAGATCCAGGGCAATGTTGTAGAGCACCCGCTCCGGCACATCAGTGCCCACCAGGTTGACCTGCAGAATCGGGAAATCCGAGGTGGTGTTTTCCCGAATGACCGGTTCCTCCGCGGTACCGGGAAGCTCCGGCCTGGCCCGGTCCACAGCGTCCTTGACGTCCGTCAGCGCTTCGTCAAGGTCATGATCTGCATCGAATTCCACCATGATCTGAGCGAGGTTTTCTGAGGCATAGGCCGTGATTTCCCTGACCCCCTGGACACTGCGCAGTTCAATCTCAAGGGGCATCACCAGCAGTCGCTCGGCATCTTCCGGCGAGATCCCCTGATTGAAAACGGACACCGAAAAGAACGGAACCTCGATCAGAGGGTCGCTTTCAATGGGAATGGTGTTGCGGGCATACAGGCCAGCCACGAGGATCATGAACATCACCAGCATGGTGGTTCGAGTCCGATTAACGGCTGCGTCGATTAGCGCATGCATCGTCTGCCTCCTGACATCACGATTCGGCTGGTGTCGATCAGTTGGTGGTAAACACCGGGTCGACCTTTTCGCCAGCCACCACCAGTTCCTGGCCTACGGTAATAATGGTAGCCACTTCCGGCAATCCGGCAACCCACACCCCATCGACCGCATCGCCCACGATATTGACATGGTGGAATTCAACCCGATCATCTGAGTTGACGATTCGAAGCCCCATCTTCCCGGCATCATCCAGCGCGAACAGTGATGCCGGCACCTTCTGGGCCATGACATGCTCCACCGGAACATCAATCCGGGCGGAGATACCGCTCGGGATGCTGTGGTCAGCGTTTTCGATCTGAATCTCGATTGCATAGGTGCGGGTGATCTCATCGGCCGTATGACCAATGAAGGTCACCGGACCCTCCACCGACTCACCGGTCGCCAGCACACCCCGCACGATTGATCCAGGCTCAAGTCGGCCGACCTCGCTCTCGGACACCCGGCCCACCAGCAGCATCGGGTCAAGGTCCACCAGCGTCACGCAAGGCGCTCCCGGTGTCACATAGTCGCCCTTCTCCAGGGACACCTGTTCAACCACACCGCCAAACGGCGCCCTGATGGTCAACCGATCGACATCCAGTTCACTGCGCGTCACCGCGGCACTGGCGGCTGCCATGGCGGCCTTTGCCCTCGCGATGACGGTCCGGGATTGGAGCCCCTCACTCGCCAGACGCTCAGCACCCTCATATTCGATCCGGGCCTGATTCAGTGCTTCCCTGGCTTCGCTCAGCGAGACGAGGCGATCATCGACCGACACCTGACACAAGAGATCGCCCTCTGATACCCGGTCACCTCGCTCTACCGGGCGAGACACCAGTATCCCGGGCACCTGGGCTTTGACGACCACCGTGCGCTTGTTCTGGGTGCGCCCCCTGACCCTGACGAACCGGGTCTGCGCCGAGGCATGGACGCGACCAACCCTGACCCGGGTGAGCGGCCTTTCCTCAGCGAGCGCTGCGACTCTCTGGTTTTGTTCTGCGATCGTCTGGGCGGGCACCGGCGGCGCGTCTCTCAGAAGGCCTGACGCCAGCCAAAGACTGACCAGAATCGCAATGACGATTGCGGTGATGTGGGTACGGCGCATGGGGAAGGTCGACACTGACTCAGCTCAGCATCTTATTGAAAGGGCTGCTCTTGTCAATGCATTCGGCAGGATCGAATCCATTGGTCACGCTGATGAACCCCTGTTTACACCTCTTCTTGTTGCCATCGTTGAACATCTGGAAACCTCATTGCCTGGGAACCTTGGATGCAACGTCCGACGAGAAGGTTTAAGGCGCCTCAGCCAGACGCTGCGGCCGCAATCCTGACCTGAAGATGATCCGGCCCACCCAGCCGATTGAACTGACTCTGATCCGACTCGGTGATCTCTATCGAATCCAACAACCTCGCCATGGCCGCGACGACGATCTGGCCCTCCAGACGTGCCAGATGTGCGCCCAGGCAGTTGTGGATGCCGTATCCAAATGCCACATGGGGATTGGGGTCCCGGGCGACCATGAAGCGGTCGGCATCGTCAAATACCGTCTCGTCACGATTGGCCGATGCAATCAGCGGGACTACCAGAGCGCCAGAAGGAATGGTGACCCCGGCCAGTTCGGTCTCGGTTGTGGTACGCCTGACGGTCGCCGAGAACGGTGAATAAAATCGAAGCACCTCTTCAACAAAGGTCGGGATCAGGCGAGGGTCGCGTTTCACGGCCGCCAGTGTTTCCGGCATCTCATCGAACACCCGAACACAACCGGTTATCAGGCCGGTTGTGGTCTCGTTGCCCGCAATCAGCAGCAGGCGGCAAAAGCTCAGCAGTTCGGCATCAGTCAGGTGGCCCTGCTCGGTCTCGGTTTCCACCAGTCGGCCAAGCAGATGGTCCTGCGGGTCTGCCCTCAGCGCGGCGATGCGGGTCAGGAAATAGGCATCCATCTCGGCTGCAGCCTGCTGCACCGTTTCACTGGGCTCGGCAAACAGAATATCTGCGATGCTGCTGAAGATCGTATCCGACCAGCGCTTGAAGGTCTTCATGTCGCCGCCCTCAACCCCCAGCATCTGTGCAATGACGGTCACCGGCAGCGGTGCGGCGAGCCTCTCGACCAGGTCAACGTCCTCATGCTCGCACATCGCCAGCATCAGTTCGTCGCAGCGCTGGCTGATCATTGCGCGCTGATTCTCGATGTGGCTGGGCTTGAATGCATAGCTAACGAGCTTTCGAAGCCGATTGTGCAGCGGCGGGTCGCTGAACAGCATCGACGGAGCCCGTTCCTCACGGGGTCGGATCGAGACCTCTGAGGAAAATGTCTGATTGTCCCGAAGCACCTGCATCACATCGGCGTGCCTCGACACCTGCCACATGCCGCCATCACCGCCTGCAACGGGGTTGTTCTGGCGCAACATCCTGTAGTACGCATAGGCGTCCGCACCGCCAGCCTGATTTTCGCTCATAATGTCACCAAAACTACCTTGATTCCGGGCCATCATAGCCGATTTCACGCCGGCCCTGACGGAACAGCCCGGTCAATCATTTCCCATGATCAGCCCCTATCAGCGAGCACGACCGGCCATGAGCTCCACCCGTTTACAGCTACCCGTTTACAGCGCCGCCTGATGTGCCTATGGTGTTCCCATCGGAGAATCTGGAGCACAGCCATGAATGACTTCCTGGAACGCCGCCCCATCGGCAACACCGGCCTGACCACCGGGCGTATTGGCATTGGCTCGACCTTCAATGCACCCGCCAGGGTCATCGAGGATGCCTTCCATCGAGGCGTCAACTACCTCTACTGGGGAACGGTACGCCAACCGGACTTCGCCCGGGCGATGGTCAACCTTTCAAAGCAGCACCGCGACGAACTGATCCTGACGATCCAGTCCTATTCCAATGACCCCGCTACCATCGAGGGAGAGGTCGAGGAAGCACTGAAGGCTTCCGGTGGCCTCGAGAGTTTCGATTTTCTGCTGCTGGGCAACCGCATGGAGGCCCCAACGGATGACTATTTCGAGGTGTTTGAACGGCTCAAGGCCAGGGGCAAGGTGCGATTCCTGTCCCTCAGCAGCCACAACCGGCCGCTGCTCCCCAAACTGATGGCGCAATACGAACGCGGCGAGACACCCATTGAACTGCTCATGTTCCGCTACAACGCGGTCCATCGGGGGGCAGAGAAGGATGTGTTTCCATTCGTCCCGGCGAAGCGTCCCGGCCTGACCACCTACACGGCCACTCGCTGGGGGCACCTGCTGGACCCGACGAAAATGCCGGAAGGTGAGCAGCCACTGCGGGCCCGGGACTGCTACCGTTTCTCGCTGGGCCATCCGGCAGTGGATTTTGTCACCTGCGGACCTGCCAATGCCGAACAGATGGATGAGGCACTGGCTGCCCTCGAGACAGGTCCACTGCAGCCGGATGAGCGGGAACGGATCGAACGCATCGGCGCCCACATCTACGGCCAATACGCGCCGGCCTACCCGGACGCCGGCGATGCAGAGGATGTCTCCTCCGGGAGGGCTGCACAATGAGTGAGATGAACAGCGAAGCGATCGTGGAGATCCGCGACTACACCATCGAGGCCGACTCGTTCCCCGCCTATTGTGAGTGGGCAGAAAAGATGGCAGCACCATGGCTGCGCGAACACCTGGATGTCATTGATTTCTGGGTGGACTGTGGACTGGCGGCCGAGGTCTCGGGCTCCGCACCGAGGGTTTCCGAACACGGCCAGGCCAATGTGTGCTGGATCATACGCTGGCCCAGCAAGGCGACCCGCGATGATCAGTTTGCCAAGATCATGGGGTCTGAAGGCTGGCGGGCGGTGTGGGCGCGCCACCCCAACCCCGATGGCTATCTACAGATGAATGTGCGCTTCATGCGCGCTGCCTGACCTGCCATTCTGTTGTACAGATGATTCAGGGTTAAGATATCAAGAACGACATTATCAGGGAAACCCATGCCAAAAGAGGCGCTACGCACCACGCTGGAAGAGTTGCGGATCGAACTGGATCGACTTCACTTTGACCAGCAAGCCCATCGATCCAGGGTGGACCGGTCCATCACCGAACTGGAGGAGCGGCTCCGGGACGAGAGCTTCATGACGGGCGATGAGTACCTGGTCAATGAACTGCAGGAATCTCTCACCGAATTTGAAGAGCAGCATCCGCAGCTGACTGTTCTGATTGGTCGGATTTCGGACCTGCTGGCCAAGATGGGAATCTGAGGGCATCGTCTACGGGTCAGTTGACGGGCCCGTTTCGACCGAATTTGACGTCCGGATAGCAAAGGGACCAATATGACCGAGGTCCAGACACTGTGATTCGACTATGCATTCCCGAGTTGCGCTGACGCTCTTTGTGTTGCTGTTTGCACTCCTTCTTTCCGGGCGAGGCGAGGCAACCACATCTGCCCACACCCACCCAAGAACCGATGGCCTGAATGCCGAAGAATCAGCGCGCATCGCCCATGCCATGGAGATCATCATGGATCTGGTGGACCGCTACATGAGTGAATATCAGGCCGACGAACTCATTGCCATCCCGATGATCTACGAGGGCCTCGATCATCTGGAGGATCGCGCCCCCGCCGAAGCACTCGCCAGTTTTACCGAGGCAGAAACAAGGATCGAAGCTGGCGCAGGCCCGTTCGCACCACGACTGATGCCGGCGATCCAGGGCCAGGCACTCAGCTACATCGGCCTTCGTGACTTCGACAATGCAGTGGACGCACTGCATCGGGCGCAGCACATCACCCGCCGCTATTCCGGTGTCTCCAGTACCAACGAGCTGGCCATTCTGAACCAGCTGATCGAACTTGGCGAGCGTACCGGCAACAGCGACGATGTCCATACCCTGCGCAAGCTCAACCTGAAAGTACTCGAAGACACCTTCGGAGAAGACGACCCCCGGGTCCTGCCCGCGCTGCTGAAACTCGCGGAACATCTGACGGACCTCGCGGGCGGTATCCGGACCACGACCGGCAAAGGCGCGAACTACCGGCATAGCAACACAAGCGGTCCTGAGGTCAGAAAAGACCGGATGTTCGACCTCTCCGAGGATCTGTACGAACGGGGTATCCTGATCATCGAACAGCACTACGGCCCGGCCGACCCGAGACTCATCCCACTGCTGGAGGGCATCGTCCGAAGCAAACTCATCAAAGGACTGGGCAAGGGAAAGGCCATTCGGGCCCAGCAGCGCATCATCGACATTATCCGTGGCGACCCCGGTTCAGACGTGGGTGACGTGGCGCGGGCCATGGTGACCCTCGGGGATACGTTGATCCTGTGGGATGACGCCAACGCAGTGGCCACCTACAAAGCCGCCTGGGCAGCCATTCCACCTGAAGCCAGCTTTGACCGGCTCCGTAATGAACTCTTTGGCCGACCGGTCAAACTGAATCCTCGTACCGAAATACCCCTGAAGCTCAGGAAGCGCCCCTGGCGAACGGAAGGTGAGACCTATGCCGAGATTGTCTATCGCGTCCACGGCAACGGCAGGCCCACCGGATTCGACATCATAGAGACCACCGCACCGCCCAGGGCCAACCGCTATCTACTGGGTAAACTGTACGAGGCGAGGTTTCGGCCCCGCATGGTAGACGGCGAGGTCGTGGTCACCGAGGGGCTGATCTGGCACCAGGACTACGGGCTTTACTGATTTTTTGGCCGAGGCCTGGCCGTTCAGATCCGGCTCTTACCTGGTGCCGGAGGCTCACAGGGCAACTGCCGGTAGGTCACCTCGAATCTGGTCTCGGTGTTGTACATGGTATGGGTGCCCGGCTTTGAAGGGCTCTTGACGACCTTCACCTTGCGACGTTTGCTGTGAATCACCTCGGCATTCAGGGCCAGTGACTTTTGCGCTGCGATCTCTTCCGGCAAACGAATCGGGGCGTTGCGGTACGCCGTGACCTCCTCGCGCTTCCAGCCCCGCGCGGAAGGACCAATGACAACGTCCTCTGACCATTCCTCGCAGCCGGGTCTGGTCGGGGTCTGATCCATCTCTGCCAGTACCGATACCGGCCACCATGTCAGCAGAATCGCCGTGAGAACATTACGCCGGTGCCGCATAGCGATCCCCCTCGAGCATATAACGCTCCAGGAATACCGATGCTTCCGCCATGGTCGGGCCGGTCCAGTTTGGCCAGCGGGCCCAACTGTGTGGCTGCTCGGCATAGATGTGCATTTCTGCCACTGCACCGGCCTGCACCAGCGCGTTGTACAGGTTGATGCTGGCCGTGACGGGTACCACCTTGTCGCCATTGCCATGCAGCAGGAATGTCGGTGGGAAATCGGCGCGGGCATAACGGATGGGGCTCGCCAGACTGGCAGCCTCCGGGTCAGGGTCAGCCCCCAGGATCGCCTCTGCATTGGTACTCCCTGAACTGCGCTCACCGACGTAGAACGACACCGCCGGAAAGACCGCAATGACCGCCGCGACGCTGGTGTCGACCCCGGGGTTGCCGCCGTCTCCTTCGAACCGGGGTTCACCGACCGTACCGGCCAGCATCAGCGCAAGATGGCCACCGGCCGAGTTGCCAAGGACTGCGAGCCTGTTCGGGTCGAGATCCCACCCGGGGGCGCCCGCACGGAACCAGCGCATCGCGGCTTTGACATCGTGGAGCTGCGCAGGCCAGGGTGACTCGGGGGTGAAGCGATACTCACAGGCTGCACAGGTGAAGCCCGCTGCACAGAGCCCCTCGGCCTGCCCTGTTACCATCTCCCGGGAACCCATGCGCCAGCCGCCGCCGTGAACCATCAGTACGCCCGCCCCGTTGGGTCGGTGGGGACGGTACAGGTCCACGAGCAGGTCCCTGCCGCCGCCGGTGCCATATACCAGATTTTTTGTCACTTCCACCGTCATGCCGCTCCTTATCGCTCTGCAATCCCAAAAGTGCCTGCTCATGGCAGCTAAATCAACCCGTCCTGATCAAGTGCCCGCTTCCTATCCTGGCGGCGCACCACCACAACCTCACATGATCAGGCCATCTGCCATACAATTGAAGTTCACGGGATAGGCATGGAGACTTCCGATGGGTGTTCTGGTGCAACGAGAGTTTACGGTGGCCGGTGACGACCGGCAGGAATTTGAACGCCAGAGTCGTCTGGGGGTCTGGGAAAACATGCGCTACAACGGCGCGCAGATGATCGCCTACGGAGTGTGGTCATTTGGTGGCAATGGCGACGTGGTGGTGACTCATTCAGTGTACGAGGACTTCGACCACTGGACGGCAACCCGGCAGTGGGGTGCCTTTGCCAGCGAACAGGCGAGAATTGAAGAAACCCGGGCCATCCGGCAGGTGTTTGCGGGAAGGGGACGGCTGGTCCGGCGGTCACGAGCCAGCCTGATCGAATATGACTCTCAGGTGTCGACCCCGCAAGTAAAGTGGCGAGCCGTGGGTGAACCACTGGCACCGGTCCCATTCAGCTTCGGTCTCCAGTCGGTCGTGGCAGAAACGCGATTTCGACCGGAGAACCCGGACCAGTTCTTCGCTCAGACGGTCGAAACACTGTGGCCCTGGTACATCGAGAAAGGGGCACGACCACTCATTTACGGCTGGGATCCTCTCGGAGCCCCCGGCAATGTCATCACCTACGTCGCCTATCCTGACATCTCGGACTTTCAGGCCTGCTGGCAACCGGATGCCAGCATCGCAGACGTGTGGGCAGCCCGGGACCGCAACTCTCCACAACAGTCGACCCGACTGCTAATGGTGACAACCCCCTATGGCACAGGCCAATAGAGCCGACCAGCAACCTCCAGAGCAGAGTAAACCACATGAAAATTGATCAGCGCCCCGGCACACCTTATCCGCCATCCTCTGCCTCCTCACGTTCTACGCCATCAGACCGCTGGCAATGGCCGCAAACCTCGGCGACCGCGGCCCGGATGAATCCCCAGGGGCTCGCCCGGGCGCTCGAGATTGCCGAGGCGGGTGGCTCCGACAGCCTGCTGGTACTTCGGTCCGGGAGGATCGTGCTTGAGCAGTACTGGCATGATCGCTCTGCTGATGATCTCCAGCAGACCTATTCCGGCACCAAGTCACTGTTCTCGCTGCTGGTCGGTCGTGCCATCAGCAAGGGTTACCTCGACGACCTCGATCACCCGATTCGGGACCTCATTCCCGAACTGCCAGTCGCCTTCACCCAGCTCACATTTCGCAACATCATGGCCATGGAATCAGGCGTGGCGAACTCACCCGAAATCGAAGCCATGGGTCAGACGGGCCAGACCCAGTTCGACATCGCGATCAGTCGCGAGGTGACCCGTCCTCCATTCCAGTACTACCACTACAACAACGCACCATACCGGCTGCTGTTCACTGCACTTGAACGCGCATCGGATCGCAGCCTGGAGGCACTGACCATCGAGGAGGTCTTTGAACCACTGGATTTCAACGGTGCGTACTGGGTCAGGCTGTATGCGGTCGACGAGGCTGCGTCCGGCAACGATGCCGAACGATTTACCGGCTATCAGTCCATTCGGATGACCCCCTCCGACTTCGCCAAGTCATCTCAGATCATCATCGACGATGGTCTCTGGCAGGGGCGTCGATACCTGCCGGCGGCGTACACCCGGGCACTGGTGGCAGCGCCTTCACCGGAGGCCAATCCATCTTTCGGGCTGTTCCATCATCTGAATGCGGGTGACCATTATCATGACTTTGCCTGGCCGGACCGCATCGAACGCAAGCTGGTTCCTGGCGCACCGGATGACACCTTCCTCATGTTTGGCTCAGGGGGCCAGGTGACTGTCGGCATCCCGTCGAGGCAACTGGTGATCGTCCGTACCGGGCCCAATCACGGGTCCATCTACGAAGCGGACAACTACATCGCCCGTCTGATTCGACAGGTAGCCGATGCCGCCGCGTGATACACTTGCCTGACGATTCGGCACCGGGCAAACCATGCAAGATCACGAATATCAGCACAACTTTCACACCCATACATTCCGCTGCAAGCATGCCAAGGGAGATGTCGCGGACTACTGCGAGATGGCCGTCGCCCGGGGCATGAAGACGCTGGGTATATCGGATCACTCGGCGATGCCGGATGATCGCTGGCTTCAGGCCAGAATGAACTACATTGACCTGCCCGAATACACGGGCGCCATCGACCGCGCCAGAGAGGAGTACCCCTCGCTACGGGTCGTCAAAGGTATGGAGTGCGAGTACGTCCCGGAACATCGGAACTGGTACGAGGACGAACTGCTCGGTGAATACCAGTTTGACTATCTGATCGGCGCGGCGCATTTTTTCCTGGATGACGAAGAAAAGTGGGTGGGGACCTATGGCGGCACCAATTCCGCCAGCGCCCTGGTTCAGTTTGCCAACTACAACGCGGCCATGATGGCCACCGGATTGTTCGACTTTATTGCCCATCCGGATCTGTTTGGAAACTGCTACGAACACTGGGACGCCAATACCGAGGCCTGCAGCCGCGACATCATCGCCGCCGCCGCCGAATATGGCGTGGGCCTTGAGGTCAACGCCCTGGGAATTCGCAAGCAGGCCGCAAAGCGGCCGGATAACCCCTACCCTCTGTACCCGTGGCGGCCGTTCTGGGAGATCGCCGCGGACTATCCGGTACAGGTGATCGTCAATGCAGATGCCCATCGCCCGGCAGACCTTCAGGGAAAGGCCGGAGAGGCCTTCAGCATCGTGACCGACCTTGGTCTAACTCACATGGACGTCGATCAACTTGGGGTGAGGACGTCTGCTCGCCGGCATCAGGCTTCCCGGTAGTGCTCCCGTAGTTCTCTGAACAATTCACGCTGGGCCCAGCTGCCACCGATCTTGCGAATGTCCCGGCGCAGCATGGTCAGCGCGGAGGCACCGGCGACATCCCCCTGACCGAGCGCAGCGATGGCCTCGGCCAGCTTCATGCCGACCCCGGCCACGACCTCTCCCTGACTGGTCTGCTGCCGGCCCCAATCTGAAAAATGACCCAATGCCTCGCGAACGGACGCTTGCTCTCCCAGAACGACGGGCGGCATCAGATAGTGCAGTGAACAGAAGGCAAGCTCATCGTCCATCAACCGATGGCGGGTGCCCGCGTAAAGCTGCTGCCAGCGGTCCCCCGTCGCCACACCGCGAAGGTCCAGTCGCCAGAGCAACGACGCTGCATTGCAGGCATCGAGATAGAAATCGTCTTTGATCGCCGGAGCCAGGTGCTGGTCGTAAATGTCGATCGCCGCATCGTACTCGTTACGGCCGAGATGCAGCAGCGCCTTGTGCCAGTACAGATGGTTCACAAAGTTGTTCGTATCCTGCCACGCTGGCAGCATCGATGTCAGCCACGCGACACCATCCACCCAGCGCCCCTGCATATGAAACAAATGGGCCATGGCGTGGCCCGCCCAGATGTCCTGCCGATTGATTTCACAGGCCTGCCGGGCCACCAGCTCTGCCTCCCGATAGTCACTCGCTTCTTCGAGCCCGAAACTCAGCATGCCCAGCAGAAAACCGTAGAAGGGATCGTCCCTGGACCAGGCGGGAACTCGTCGCTGCACCGACTCTGCCACGGCCGCCGAGTCACCCGAATAAAAGTGCAGATGATGCGCGACCTTGAGTGCCAGCATGTCATGGGGATATTGATCAACGATCGCTTCTACCCGGGCCAGTGCCTCGCGGTCCCGGCGCTCAGACCACAGGGTCAGTACCTCAAGGTGTGCCCTTTCCCGCTCGTTGAGATCACCCTGGTGACGCTGGTCCTCGAGCTGGCTGATGATCTGGACAATCGGCTGACGAAGCCGTGGATCACTGGCCATCTTGAGCAGATACCCTCGCAGGCAGAGCGCCATCGGCATCGACCCGGATTCGATCAAGCGCTCCAGACACGCCATCGTATCGGACTTTGACGCGAGGTATCGGGCCATGACGTGATCAAAAGCCGCCACCTGACTGGCTGCCTCCACGGTATAGTCGAGCCCTCTGCCGTCTTGTTGTTGCATGTAATGCCGCTCTCCAGGATTTGTTGTTGTAATTCTACCCTACCAGACGGGCACCAGCTTGACCTTGCCGAGGCATTCACAGAACATAGCCCGTTCTAAAAATGAGGGAGTGAATCGTCATGAGACCCAATCACGTCAAGCGTGCCTGGAAAGAAAAGAAACAAACCGTTGGCGGCTGGATCTCCTGCGATTCAGTGTACGTCGCCGAGATGATGGCAAGGACCGGCTTCGACTGGCTCTGCATCGACATGCAGCACGGACTGCTCGACTACAACGATGTGCGGGACATGCTGCCTGCCATCTCCACCACGGACACCATGCCCTTCGTTCGCGTTCCCTGGAATGAACCCTATCTGATCATGAAGGTCCTCGATGCAGGCGCCTATGGCGTCATCGTGCCCCTCGTGAACAATCGCGCCGAGGCCGAAAAGGCGGTCGCGGCCTGCCGCTATCCCCAGGATGGCATCCGTTCATTTGGCCCGATCCGCGCCGGAATGTACGGTGGCCGCGGTTATGCCAAGTACGCCAACGACGAGGTCGCCTGCATCGCCATGATTGAAACGGCCGAAGCGCTGGCCAACCTGGACGAGATCTGTACAACCCCGGGCCTGGATGCCATTTACATCGGCCCCTCTGACCTGGCCTTTGCCATTGGCCTGCAGGCCGCCGGCGACAACAGTGACCCGAAGCACGTAGAGACGGTCAATCACATCTACGCCACCGCCAGGAAGCACGGAATTGCCGTCGGCATGCACACGGGTAGCCTGGAGTACACCAAGCGTTATCTCGACCAGGGGTTTGATATGGTCATGCTGGGCTCCGACACAGCGTTTCTGGGTCGGCTGGCCGGCATGGAACTCCGGGAAGCCCGGGAAGCCACCGGCACCAGTCGTGTCGAACCAGGCGAAGACTACTCCTGATCGAAACCTCACTACCCGCCACAAGGAGACCATACGAATGGAAGGCATCAACGAAAAAGCAGTCACGGACTGGTTCGCGGCACACGTTCCAGAAGCCAGCCCACCACTGACATTCGCACTGGTCTCTGGCGGCAAATCCAATCTGACCTATCGAGTCGAAGATGCTGCCGGCAACGCCTTCGTGCTGCGTCGGCCGCCACTGGGCCATGTTCTGGAAAGTGCCCACGACATGAGCCGCGAATACCGCATCATCACCGCGCTGCACGGCACCGGTGTGCCGGTCGCCAGGACCTACGGGCTTTGTGAAGACAAGGGCATCAATGACGCCTCGTTCTTCGTGATGAGCTGCGTCGAGGGTACTGTGCTGCACGATGGCAATGCCGCCCGTCAGATGAGTTCAGACGAACGGGCCCGTTTTGGCAAGGATGTCGCCGAGGTACTCGTCAAGCTGCACAACATCGAACCGGCAGATGTCGGGCTCGGTGATCTTGGGCGGCGCGAGGCTTATCTCGATCGCCAGCTCAAGCGCTGGACCACCCAGTGGGAGGCGACCAAGACCCACCAAGAACCGGAGATGGATGAATGCCTGCGTCTGCTGCACAACCACAAACCGGATCAGGTCGGGTCCGCCATCGTTCATGGCGACTACCGGCCCGGTAACTTCATGGAAAAAGATGGCAAGGTGGCGGCGGTGTTCGACTGGGAACTGTGCACTCTGGGTGATCCCCTGGCGGACGTGGGATACCTGCTGAACAACTGGCAGACGCCGGAAGAATTAAGGCAATCCCTGGCACTGACCGGTGCCGAGGCAACCGGCGCCGAAGCGCCCACGACGATCGGTGGATTCCCGTCCAGAGAAGAGATGTGCAGCTGGTATTCACAAGGCACGGGACGGGATCTATCCGATATCAACTACTACCGGGCCTTCTCTCACTGGCGGCTCGCCTGCATCGTGCAGGGCGTCTACAAGCGCTTCCTGATGGGGGCCATGGGCGATCAGGAGATGGACCTCGAAGGCTATCGCGCCGGCGTGGCGCGGATGGCAAAGAGCGCACTCGCGCTGCTGCACGAAAGGGGCTGATCGCAACCCGACTTGGCCGGGGCTGCGGATGTGGGACGCTCAACACTTCGACAGTGCCATCACGTGATGGCGAGGCACACCTCTACTCATCTTCCCGGCCAGCAACGTGAATGTCAGTAATGATCATCTCGGCAAGCCCTCGCCGACGGCCATGGGCACGGACTCCCGAAACCTCTGGATGAATAAATATGCCCGCCTCTCAAGCGTGCCGCCATCGATAAAGTCATCCAGCAATGGATCTGTAGGAAGACGACTCACCGGAGCGCAGAGTGCGGGCCGGAACCTCCATGAAAGACCGGCGGATACCCTTTCAGGCTGATGCGGCGGATGACCCTTGTATCCGCGTCGCAGGTTGCCGCACCGATGGGACTGGCGCTGTGCATCGTGGTCGGGTTGTCCCACATCAAAATATCATGGACCGAGTGCGCATGCTGATTGAGAAACGGTTCCCGGAAGGCATGTTCACACAGTTCATTGAGTAGTGCGGTCGCCTCGTCCTGGGGCATATCCTTGATGCCCTGGCTGGTTCCGGTAATCGCGTACAACGACGTCTGCCCCGTGACCGGATGCTGCCTGACCAGCGGATGGACCACCGTATGACGCTGATCCCAATTCGGCGGAGGAATCGGCACGTGATCCCCCGGCCTGGCTGCAACCGACACACCGTGCCGATGTTCGACTTGCAGCCCGTCGATTCGAGCCTTCATATCCGACGGCAGCGCTTCCCACGCGGCTGCCAGATCACAAAAGCGGGTCTCACCACCCTCCATGGGCGAGCGCACCGAATACAGCATGGTCACGGACGCCCCCGCCTTCCTGAAAGACTGATCCGAGTGCCAATGGGCCGCACCGCGGCCCTGCGTCCTGCTATCCACACCAATGTTGGTCATCTCGGCAATCTCGGGATGATCAACGTCATCAGATAGCGTGATCGGTTCTCCAATGCGCCGGGCAAAGGCCACATAGTCAGACTTCGACAGGCCGCCGGTTCGCACCACCATGATTCGGTTAGCATAGAGCATCAGCAGCAGGGCCCGGACATCGTCGTCTGACAGGCGCGGCAGGTCCACACGGGAGACCTCGACGCCAAAGGGGCCGGGCAGCGGTGCCGAGTGGAACCGGGTTCGCGCCATGCCAGGACTACCCCTTGCGCGCCGGCTTGATGCAGCCGAGTTCAATCAGGGTCCGACCGGTCTCCACCAGCGTATCCCGCACATCGTGGGTCTTGAGGCCGAGTTCGTTGATGGCCCTGGTACATTTGGCTCGCAGCCGGGTCGTCGACGGCAGTGGCTTGTAGTCACCACCAACATCGATGTCAGGAAACAGCTCCGCCAGCAGGCCCAGCAGTTCCTGCATTCTCGGCTCGCCGGACTCGTCTGTTGCCACCATCATATAGCGGCTGCCATTGGTCGCCACATCGCTCTCGGCGCACAGCCGCTGGGTTTCTGCGATATCCCTCACATCGATGATGTTCCAGTCCATCCCCTGTTCCGGAAAGTTCGTCTTGCCCTCCAGAAACAGACCAATCCGATGCTGCCAGACCGTGTCGTGTGGTTTACCAAGCAGCGGGCCGAGCACATGACAGGGACACACGGACACCACATCGATGCCGCTTTCTTCACCGAACCGGTAGCCGAACTTCTCTGCATCGACTTTACCCTTGGCATAGGCGGACCGTTCCACCGACCAGGCGTTGATCGTCTCGCCTTGTTTGTTGGTATAGGTATAACGCTCGTCCAGCGTCTCGTAGGGGCCACCGGCCCAGTCATCCTCGGTATATTCATAGTCCACCGGACGGTCCGGCGCACCGCGCCCCATCACCGCCGCGGTGGAGGACGTATAGACGACCCGCCTGACCGTGCCCGCCTTTCGGCAGGATTCAAGCACACCTGCGGTCTGTGTCAGCAGACTGTCATACATGGACTGGGGCGACGGACTACCATAGGACGGGTCAGTCCCGATATCCGCCGCAACGTGGAACACGGCGGAACAGCCCGCGAAGGCCTTGTCGTACTCTCCCTCACTCGCCTTGTACAGGTCGCAGGAATGATAGGTGATCGAACCCGGCCCCTTGTCGCTCACCTCTCTCAAATAAGAAAGCTTGTCCTCACGGGTCGCATCGCGGACGCAGGCCCGGACCTCGTAACCATGTTCAACCAGATTCTTGACGACATGTGAACCAATGTAGCCCGACGCACCAGTGACGGCGACGGGTCCATCTGCGGGACCGGAGATGCAAGCCATTAGAGTATTCCTGAATTAGGGAGCGCGCAGTGTATCGAATTCAGGGCATGGATGCAGGGTCGGGCTGGATGGGGTTATTGGCCCCTCATTGATACAGGCCATGCGACATGCGCTCAACCACGGTAGAATCATGCCTTTTGAGAAACGGAATCCATCCTGTGAGAGTTGAAAGCCATCGCCCCAACTTCCCGGAACTTGACCTTGCGCGAGGCTTCGCGGACCGGATTCGGGCCAGCGAAACCAGCATCGAACAAACCCGGGAGATTCCGGGCGATCTGGCCGACGACCTGAAACAGGCGGGTCTGTTCCGCCTGCTGCTGCCGAAAGCACTGGGTGGCAGCGAATTGCCATTGCCCCGGTACCTTCGATGCATCGAAGCCATTGGGGAGGCCGATGGCAGTGTCGGCTGGTGTGTCGGTCAGGCTGGTGTTTTCGCCAACTGCGCCGATGGGTTGCCAGCTGCATTAACCCAGACCCTGTGGGGCGACAATCCGGACACGGTGGTGGCGACCGGAACCCCCTTTAACTGTCAGGCAGTGGAGAAAAAAGGCGTCTATTACCTCTCTGGGTTCTGGCGTTTTGCCAGTGGCTGCACCCACGCTGACTGGCTCGCCGCCCAGACAGAACTGGTGCATGAGAACGGCACCACCGAGTTCGGGCTTTGCATTGTGCCGAAAACCGCGGTGGACCTCGGTGATGGCTGGAACGTGGCGGGCCTGCGAGGGACCGGAAGCCGCGAATACCGTGCCGACGGCCTGGCCGTACCGCCAGGTCACGCCATCCCGATTGACGTGTTCAGAAGCCACTGCGGCCTGGCAACCGGCCTGCCCAACGGCCTGTTGTTCGCCAGTTCCTTTGGCGCGGTTGGGCTCGGTATCGCACGGCGCGCCATTGATACGCTGGTTGATCTGGCCCAGGACAAAGTCCCGGCCTTTGGCAATCGCAAGCTGATGCAGGATGACATGGTGCATGTCGGCCTTGCCCAGGCGGAAGCAGGATGGCATTCGGCCCGGGCATTTCTGCTGGAGATCGCCGAAGAATGTGCCTGGTTAAACGAGAATGAGGGCCGTCCAACCGGCCCTGCGAGAACCCGGCTGCGCCTCGCCGCAACGAACGCCATGCGCTCGTCCGGAACCGTGGTCGACAAGGTCTATGAACTGGCCGGCAGCAGCGGCATTTTCGACGACCATCCAATCTACAAGTGTTTTCAGGACATCCACGCGGTGACCCAGCAGATTCAGGCACGCCCGGCCCATTTCAGGACCGTCGGCCGGGCTCTCGTCGGCCTCGACTCCGAGGACAACGTCGGCTGACGCTGCCCGGGCAAAAGGCTACACCGGGATGCTGGTGCCCGCGGCATTATGAGAAACAGGGTTCTGTTTGACACCAGGGAAAATCTCCCGGAACAGGCTCAGCATGTTTACCGTAGACCTTCGGTCCGTCGCCTCATGCAGGCGTCCGGGCGGCCCCAGGGTAGCAGGCAGCGCAAAGCCGTGAGGCGTTCTGGCGTGATGGTGAAAGCTCCAGTCCACGCCAGCGGCATCCATCTCCTCGAAAAACCGGTTCTGTGAATCCTGCGGCACCAATTGATCGTCAGCACCGTTTTCGATCACCACCACGGTATTGGCATTGTAGCGATTCTCGCAGGTCACAAGTGGCGGACGCTGCACACCCATGCGAGCAGGGCTCGGGTCCTCACCGGTTTGCAGCAGGCCGTGAAAGGACACCACACCACCAAGGTCCAGGCCACCCCGAACTGCTTCGAGCACCGCGACCCCTCCAAAGCAATAGCCAATGGCAGCGGCAGAGACGCGCTCATCGACGGTCTCGTGGGCGAGGCCATGGTCCAGCCAGGTCTGCAGCAGGGATCGGAATTTCTCATAGTCATGGTCGATTGCCACCATGCCTTCAAAACACTGCTTCTGGAAAGCCTCTATCCGGCTGGCATCCTTCGGCCAGGTTCTCTCGTCAGCAGGTACAGTATTACCGTAGCAATCGATGGCGAGCCCCACATAGCCCACCCGTGCCAGGTATTCGGCCACATCCACGTCAAAAAACTTAAGGCCCTGATAGTTGTGAATGACCATAACGAGTGGTCGCGGGCCAGCAGATTCGGCCGGCGCAACCAGATGGCCAACGTAGTCATTGCTGCGAAAGGTGAAACTGATTGTGTCACGCCGAAGGTCGGGGGCAGCAGGCCACTCGGATATGCTCATGGGTTCATTCCTCACTCGAATTCGTTGGCAGACTATACGTCGCCAATGCCGGATGTCCAGTGGGCCGGGGCGACGCCAGGGTCCGGGAAGAAAAGTGAACAAAAGTGAAGAAAGTATGAAAAACCCCTTGCGACTTCACGACAACTCAGTAAAATCGCGCAACTCGAAGGCCTCAGCCGTCAAGCGTTGTCAGATGGGAAGTCTACAACGCGCCCTGCGGCGAGGGCTTTCAGGACTCGGGGTGTGCAATGCCCCCGGGTCAACAACTCGTCCGGAGCCGGGCAGATGGGAAATCTGACGGCTCCGGAGAGTTCACGGGGACAGTTCCGAAGGAGCCTGACGATGCCTGGCATTCAACTTTCCAGGCTGCAAATCTGCAGGGCACCAACCGGCTTCCGTTACCCCGCGACCAGGTTTATTCTCTGATGGCATGGGGCTGTAGCTCAGTTGGGAGAGCGTAGCGTTCGCAATGCTAAGGTCAGGGGTTCGACCCCCCTCTGCTCCACCAGTTTTGTCCTCCAGGAAACGCACAACGACACCCTTCTTTGCGCAGCTGCTTTAGGTCCGGCTGGTTCCGGTCACACTGAAACGCGGGAGATCCCAGTGTCAGGCTCGGCCACCGTGCCCAACAGCGATTGCACTTCGATGAACGACTGATTATCCTTCACGCTTCCGCTGAAGCAGTCAGTATCACCCAGAGAGTCTGAATCGTGCAGGCGTTCATCATCCGGCGCTTGCTCGCGCTCATCCCAACGCTGATCTTTACCAGCATCATCGTATTTGCGTCGATTCGACTCATTCCGGGTGATGTGATCGATCTGATGCTGTCCCAGAACGACATCGCCACCGGCAATGATCGCGCCCGGATCGAACAGGCTCTCGGCTTTGATCAACCCATCTACATTCAGTATTTCAAGTGGCTCTGGTCCGCCCTGCAGGGAGACCTCGGCAGGTCGCTGTGGCAGAACACGCCCGTCACCGAGCAACTCGCGGAGACCCTGCCCATCACCTTTGAGCTGGGTCTGCTTGCGCTGATCGTCGCGCTCACCGTGGCCATCCCGATCGGCATTTACTCGGCAATGCGCCAGGATACGGCGGGCGATTATATCGCCCGGTCCTTTTCACTTCTGATGCTGGCAATCCCGAGCTTCTGGCTGGGGACACTGGTGATGGTCTTTCCCTCCGTGTGGTGGCGCTGGGCGCCGCCGCTGGAATACACCCCTTTTCTCGAAGACCCCATCAAGAACCTCGGCCATATGATCGTACCCGCTATCCTTCTGGGGTTGTCATTGTCCGCCGTCACCATGCGGATGACCCGGACCATGATGCTGGAGGTCATGCGGCAGGACTACATCCGCACCGCCCGTGCCAAGGGCCTGGGTGAGATTCTGGTGGTGGTGCGCCATGCCCTGCGTAACGGCCTGATCCCGGTGGTGACGCTCATCGGTCTGCAGGCACCGCTGCTGATTGGTGGGGCCGTGATTCTGGAGCAGATTTTTGTGGTCCCGGGCATGGGCCTGCTGTTGCTGGACGCCGTATTCCAGCGGGATTACCCCGTTGTCACCGGCGTCTTTCTCGTGGTGGGTGTCGGCATCCTGGTGATCAACCTGCTGGTAGACCTGACCTATGGATTTCTTGACCCGAAGGTAAGACAGCAATGAGCGAGGTGATCTACACGCCACCCGCCGCTGGCCCGACACAACGCAGCCCCATTGTTGCCTTCAACCTGCGCATGTTCCGGGAAAAGCCCCTCGGCGCGATCGGTGGCGTCATCTTCTTCGTGTTCTTGTTCTGCGGCGTCTTTGCCGACGTGCTGGCACCCTATGGCGTCAACGAGACGGACATGTTTCACCGGCTCGAGTCACCATCACTTGATTTCCCGATGGGCACCGATCATCTGGGCAGGGATGTGCTGTCGCGCATTCTGATCGGCGCGCAGCTTTCCATGATCGTCGGATTTCTCGCAGCGGGGCTCGCCACGGTCATCTCCATCGTGCTGGGCATCGTCTCTGGCTACGTGGGCGGCAAGACGGATATGCTGATCCAGCGCTTTGTGGATGCCTGGATGACCTTTCCAGATCTCGTGCTGCTGATCGTGGTGATCTCGATCGTCGGGCCCGGGATACCGCAGATCGTCATTATTCTGGGACTGCTGTATGGCATTGCCGGGTCCCGCATTGTCCGGGGTGCGGTGGTGTCCGTGCGGGAGAACATGTATACCCACGCCGCCCAGTCCATGGGCGCCCGGACCCTGTACATCCTCTGGCACCACATCCTGCCGAATGTAATGCCCGTGGTGATCGTGCTGTTCACAACCCGGGTTGGCGCGGTGATTCTTGCCGAGGCCGGGCTGTCTTTTCTGGGCCTTGGTATCCCGCCACCCACGCCGACCTGGGGCAGTATGCTCAGTGGCACCGGCCGCACCTATATGTACCTCGGACCGTGGCTGGCGCTGGCACCCGGTCTGTGCCTGACCATCGTGGTTTATGCGATCAACGTCTACGGAGACGCCCTGCGTGACCTGCTGGACCCCCGCATGCGAGGCAGCCGATGAAAATATTTTCCAGCACGTCTGAGACGCCCCCGGTACGGGCACACCCATGGCTGCTGCTGGTGTTGGTTCTGGTGACGCTCGGGTCTCCGTGGTCGAAGGCCGCACCCCCGGTGCCGCAGTACGGCGGGACCCTTAATGTCGGAACGGTGCATGTCACACTGTCCGCCCTCTCCTGGGACCCGACCGACTGGGCATGGAAGAGCAACCATGACACAGGAATGGTCCGTGAACTGCTGTTTGCCGGGGACCTGGACAAGAGCGTACGCAAGGGCGGCGTCTATCCGTTCATCTCTGACGCCTACCTGCCGGACGACGCCATCAGGGGCGAACTGGCAGAGTCCTGGGAATGGCGCGACCCCCTTACCCTTGTCGTCAAGCTACGCAAGGGCATCATGTTCACTGAACTGCCCGAGGTCATGGATTCCCGGGAACTGGTGGCCGATGACGTGGTGTTCAGCTTCAACCTCCTGGACGAAAGCCCCAAGCGAATCCCCACCTACTTCGACCACATCAGGGAGGTCGAGGCCGCCGACGATCACACCGTTATCTTTCACTTCAGTGAGTACAACGCCGAGTGGGCCTATCGGTTCGGGTATGGCTACTACTCCGCGATTGTGCCCCGGGAGACCGGAAAGATTGATCGCAAGAACTGGCGCAACGTCGTCGGCACCGGGCCATTTCGGATGGAGCGATACATTCTTGGCAACAAGCAGAGCTATATCAGGAATGATGACTACTGGGATACCGAGCGTATCGGTGACAACCGGTACCCGATCCCGTTCGTGGATCGGGTGAACTATCGCATCATCAAGGATGAAGCGACCCAGCTAACTGCCATCCGGACCGGCCAGCTGGATATCCTGGAGGGTATTCGCTGGATCGCCGGGGACCACCTCAAGGCATCATCACCAGAACTGATATGGAATCGCTGGCTCGCCACCGGCGGCAACTTTATGGCGCTACGGGTGGACCGGCCACCCCTCGACGACATTCGGGTCCGGCGCGCCATGAATCTGGCGGTGAACCAGCGTGAGATCGTTGACATCTACTATGGTGGCAACGCGGAACTGATGGCCTATCCGCAACATCCCGGATTTGGTGACTACTTTGAGCCCCTGGAGAACATGCCGGAATCCGTACAGGCACTGTTCTCCTATGACCCGGAACAAGCGAGACAACTACTCGCCGAAGCCGGGCTGGCACAAGGGTTTGAAATTGAAGTCCAGGTGTGTACCTGCAGCCCGGACCACATGGACCTCATTCCCCTGCTGGACAGCTACCTCAGCAAGGTGGGCATTCGGCTGATCATCAAGCCCATGGAATATGCCTCGTTCCTGTCTGCCATGACAACCCGCACCCATACCCCCGGCTATCTGATGGGCAGCGGCCACGTCAATCCCACCACCACCTTGCGCAAGAGTTTCGTGTCAGGGCAGACCTGGAACCCCTCCATGTACTCTGACCCGGAGTTTGATCGAGCCATGGCCGAGTTGTATCAGACCCGGGATGAGGCCACCCGGATCAGAATGGTTCGTGAGCTGACCGTCAACATTCTGGACCAGGCACCCTACATCTGGCTGCCGACCGGCTACGTTTACTCGGCCTGGTGGCCGTGGGTGAAGAACTATGGCGGGGAATTGCGCGCCGGTGCGGTACGCCCGGCGCCCATCTATGCCCGCATCTGGATTGATCATGTGTTGAAACAGCAGATGGGGTTTGACTGATGGGAAGCCCGCTGCTGGACATCGAACATCTCTCGGTCACCTTCCGTACCGACCGGGGTGAAGTGCGCGCGGTGGACGACGTATCGCTGCATGTCAACGAAGGTGAAACACTGGCGGTGGTCGGCGAAAGCGGCTCCGGCAAGAGCGTCACCGCGCTGTCGATTCTGGGCCTGATCGGCGACAACGGCAGCATCACCAATGGCCGCATCCTGTTCGACGGCGCCGACCTGACCAGACTCGGCAAGGCGGACCTGCGTGCCATTCGTGGTGATCGCATTGCGATGATCTTCCAGGAACCCATGTCTTCCCTGAACCCGGTGCTCACCATTGGTAAACAGGTGGCAGAGCCCATGTGGCTGCATCGGGACATGACATGGGACGATGCCTACCAGCGTGCCGGAGAACTTCTTGCCCGGGTATCCATACCTGACGCGGCCCAACGCCTGAACGATTACCCGCACCACTTCTCCGGCGGGATGCGGCAGCGGGTGATGATTGCCATGGCACTCGCCTGTGAGCCACAGTTGATCATCGCCGACGAGCCCACCACGGCGCTGGACGTCACCGTCCAGGCGCAGATTCTGTCGCTGCTGAAAAACCTCACCCGGGAACTCAATTCTTCACTGATTCTTATTACCCATGATCTTGGCGTGGTAGCGCGCTACGCGGACCGGGTCGCGGTGATGTATGGCGGCCGCGTGATCGAAACGACCACAGCCCGCAACCTGTATGCCAACCCCCGGCACCCGTATACCGAGGGGCTGATCGCCTCGGTTCCGAGTCTGGACGGTAATCCCGGCGAGCCACTCATGACCATTGCAGGTCAGCCACCGGACCTTGCCAACCTGCCGCCCGGCTGCGCCTTCGCGCCCCGCTGCCGCTATGCACAGGAGCGATGTCTGGAGGCGCAGCCATCCCTGGAAGCGGTTTCAGAAGGCCACCTACGGGCCTGCTTTGGATACGATCATGTCTGAGCAAGAAGGCGACAACCTGGTTTCTGTCCGCAATCTCAAGGTGCACTTCCCGGTGACCGGCGGGGTCCTGCAACGTACCATCGGGCACGTCCCGGCAGTGAACGGTGTCTCATTTGACCTGAAGCGGGGCGAGACGTTCTCTCTGGTTGGCGAGAGCGGTTGCGGCAAGTCCACCACGGCGCTGGCGGTACTGCGAATGCAGCCTGTGACGGACGGCCAGATCATCTTCAATGGCGTCGACGTCACCCACTTCAACGCCAGGCAAATGCGCCCCATCCGGCGAGGCATGCAGATGGTGTACCAGGACCCGTTTGGGTCACTCAATCCACGCATGAAAGTCGCTGACATCATTGGTGAGCCTCTGAAGGTGCATCACCTCGCGGCTGATCGTAAGGTCTTCAGGGCCCGGATCCGGGAACTGATGGATCTGGTCGGGCTGCTGCCGGACATGGCCGACCGGTACCCTCACGAATTCTCCGGCGGTCAGCGGCAGCGAATCGGCATTGCCCGCGCGCTGGCGCTGGACCCGGAACTCATCATCTGCGATGAGCCGGTGTCCGCGCTGGATGTCTCCATCCAGGCCCAGGTGGTGAACCTGCTGATGGACCTGCAGGCGCGCCTCGGACTGACTTATCTTTTTATTGCCCATGATCTGTCGGTGGTTCGACACATCAGCCATCGTGTGGGCGTCATGTACCTTGGCCAGCTGGTGGAAGTCAGCTCAAGGGATGAGCTCTTCAATTCTCCGAAACACCCGTACACCCGGGCCCTGCTGGACGCCGTACCCGTCGCCAATCCGGAGATCGAGGCGCGGCGCCCTCACAAGCTGATCACCGGCGAAGTGCCGAGTGTGCGCAATCCCCCGCCGGGCTGCCCGTTCCATCCCCGATGCCCTGATGCAAAATCGATGTGCCGGCAAATCAAACCCGTATTGCAGGCCGTTGGTACTGCGAGTGTATCCTGCCATCTGTATGACCCGTGAGCCCGCCAGGATCGTTGGCGAGGTCCCTTCCCCAGGCTTCCCCAATCAGGCTCCCGCCCGCATGCTTCTGACTGTTAGTGCCCGGGACTACCCCCGACTCTGACGACAGCGCTGCGCATACTGAATCAGTGCCCGCAGATAGCCGAGCGTATACGCCTCGTTCATCATTATCTGATCCCCGTCACCGGGGACGTGATCGGGTACGATCATGCCCTTGAAGTCGATCTCCACCAGGATATCCATGATCGCAAACAGATCCAGATAACCGCCGTCGGGGAAGGTCTCGTCGAAATCCGGCAGAGGCGATGTGATGTTTCTCATATGGACCTGATGGACCTGCCCTGCGCGGCCGAATTCCCGCAGCGCGGCGACAACATCCTCGCCCCGGCCCTCCGGGCCCCTCATTTCGGCCCAGGTACCGACGCAAAACAGAATCCCGGAGTGGGTTGACTGATCGGCCATCGCCATGGCACGACGGACCGCATCGGTGCTCTTGAACAACCGTGGCACGCCCTGATGATCCATTGGCGGGTCATTGGGGTGCAGTTGCAGGCTCACCCCGGCCGCCCTGGCGACCGGGAGGATCTCGCTGACATAACGCGCATAGTTATCCCAGAGCTCATCGGCCTGCCAGGACCGGTCATACTGCAGCGGCGCCTGATCCGCGAGCGAGGTCGAGAAACCCCGGGTGGCAACACCACGGGTTCTGGCACGATGTGTTTCATACATCCCGCCGGTGTGCCACGCATAGGTGGTATGGGGAATGCCCAACTCACCAAGGTCTTTCAGAAACCCCTTGAAAAACGCGATATCCTCGTCACGACCCGGGAGGTTCAATGCTGATGTGGTCGAGTTGTACAGATCCTCAAGCATGATCTCATGCAACTCGAGGCCGGACCCGGACACGGCCTCGACGATCTCCTCCAGTTTCTCCCTGCTGGCATCCTGGCTCCGGAGCCTGACTTCAATCGCTTCCACCCCCAGGCGGCGCAGGAATTCAAACCTTGCTTCGTGCAGATCTTCGGGGTGCTGGTGTGATACACCCAGTTTCATGTGTCTCCTCAGAGATGGGTAGACGTCTTCGGTCCATTTAATCACTGTGACAGGTTCAATTAAACACGTCGAAGTCACGCGGTCCACTGACTTTGTCAGACCTCCGACTGATCCTCATCTTGATCACCGCCCCTGTAGCCCAACCAGAGCGTTAACAGCACCAGCAACGCGCTGACCACGGCCCAGGTGATCCCCCACAACAGCGTCGTGCCACCCACCTCTTCTGCCAGCATAAAGGCATCAGACCGCAGATGAGATCGTTCGATGGTGTCGCTGTAGATGTCGAGCGGCACATAGATCATGCTGGTCAGGCCAATCAGCCTGAGGATGACATCGTTGATGATCATGCTCGCTTTTATGGCCAGGACCAGCAGCACCGAGCCGGCCAACAGGCTGAACACCAGGGAAAAAAGCTCGCGCACAAAGAGGCCTGCGATCACCATGATGCCCAGACCCAGCAGGAACATAAGCGCCTTGTCCAGGGCACTACGCACTGCGCCAAGGTAGATGAGCATGCCCCACACCAGTGAACCCAGATAGCCGGCATTCAATACCAGCACCCTGTCACCGCCGCGGGAAACCACGTGGCCGCCCTGATCCCTGTCTACCACCATCCCCGTGACCTCGCCCCCCGTCATCACCGTCATCAGTGCATGGGATGACTCATGGAAGAACACCACCAGCAACTTGAGCGGATACATTACGGGGTACGACCAGAACAGGACTATGATGGCGATGCCCCCACACAGGACCATCAGTTGTTTCAACCCACTGGTCATCGCAGCCTCCTTCCGGCGCTGATCATCCAGCACGACTTCGCAACGTGCGCTGCCGGGCTGCCTTCAGGACCCGGCTCAGGCCCCACCGGAGCAGGTCAGGATTTCGCCGGTAATGAAATCTGATTCGGGAATGCAGAAGAGGTAGATGGCGCCAGCGCCGTCTTCGGGAGAACCGATTCTGTGCAGGGGGCTGTTGCGGCGGCTGGCGTCCACCTGGGCGCTCGATAACCCGACCCGGTGCTGACGGTCGCCCACTGATATGGATGGTGGATTGTCTTCATAGCTCTGAGTCAGCCTCGTGTCTATGTGGCCGAATGCCACGCAGTTCACGGTGACGTTGTAGCGCCCCCATTCCTTTGCCAGGGTTTTGGTGAGCCCCACGATGCCGGCCTTGCCCGCCGCATAGGCGATCTGGGTCGCACTGCCACGGGTTCCGCTGACCGAGGAGATATTGACCACTTTACGGCACCGGGCAACACCACTGGCCTCAATCTCTGCCTTGGCTGTTGGCCGCAGCCAGTCAGACCAGGCACGCAATATCCGAAACGGCGCCGTCATATGAATGTCCAGCATCGCCTGCCATTGCTCATCGCTGTGATTGTGCATCGCGCCGTTCCAGATATAGCCGGCGTTGTTGACCAGGATATCCAGATGACCAAACTCATCGAGCGCCGACTGAATCAGAACCTGTGGAAAATCCGGCTCGGTCACGCTGCCGGGACAGCCCAGTGCCGTCAATCCTTCAGACTGGATCTGGCTCACTGTGGCCCGGGCCTCGGCGGCGTCCAGGTCATTGACGACCACGGCTGCGCCTTCACGAGCGAGTTTGAGCGCAGTCGCCGCACCGACGCCTCGACCGGCGCCGGTCACCAGGGCAACGGACCCGCCCAGTTTGTCCATCACGGTCTCCCCTCGGTTGCGGCATCGCGATATGGCGTCATATCCATGCCGACATATCTCTGGCTGACAGCATCGAGTGTTTCCGGCGTCCAGTACCGGTCCCCGGGGGCCGCAAAACCCAGTACGGTTCGTTGTGGTACCGACAGCGACGCCAGATACCGGGGCGGCATTGCCGCCATGGACGGTGCCAGCGACTGCCAGTTGACCCATTCGGCATCCCGGCGGCGCCACACATGATGGTGGGTATGTCGGACCTTGCCGAGCGCTACCGGGGTGCCACGATGCCAGGTGTTCATGCCATACAGCACACAGGTGCCCGGCTGGTAGTGAATCGGCTTTTCCTCCCGATAGCGTTGCGCCACACGCTCTGGTGACCTCGGGCCTGTATCCACCGCGGCAGAGCCGTTTTCTGTACCCGCGACAAAGTTCGGCGGATTGAAGTCGGCCGGCTCATAGGAGGTCAGCTCACCTTCTTCGGCTTTCACAAAGTGGGTAGCACCGCCGCTCTCCCCGACATCGCTGTAATAGCACAGGCACGCGACACAGTCCGGCGGCGCGGTGCGGGCTGGCACCATCAGGGTGTTGTTACCATAATCCACATGAATGTCCTGGTCGCCCTCTATGGTGCCATGGCTTTGATGCCCCGGCCGGTCAATCATCCGGCCGACTTTCGCAATGACATGGGACTGGCTGAGCCGCAGGTCCATCATGTTGACACCCATCAACTGGGCGACCGCGCCGAGCGCTCTCGGATGAATGGTCATCTGGTTCAGAGCCGCATCGGCAGAGGCCTCACCCCACCCGGTCCAGGGCATCGCGCTGAAACCTCGAAACCGGGTACCCGCCTGCACAGCCTCCAGAATCCGGGCCGGAGGATGCAACTCACGGGCCTCACTGCTGGCTTGCGCCACCAACTCCTCCGGCCAGAGTCCGTTGACCACCACGAAGCCGGCGTGACGAAACTGGCTGACCTCGGCCTCACTCAAAATGCCCTCACCCGGGCCACGCTCGGCATCAGATTTCAATTTCTCCGGATGCCACCAGTCGGACGCGTCCAGCGTCGCATAGGGATTGGGCGCCGTATTTCTCACCATCATCAGGTCCCTGGTATTCAAGTGGAAGACAGTCTGTCATGTGCCGCTGGCGGCGACAACTCGCCTGCCCACTCACCTGCCCACTGCTGCCGTCAAGCCGTCCGGCAGGGCATCGGTCAGTACCGCACCCCCGGTGGTGGCGTAAAGCTGCCCAGCACACTGAGGTAGTTCTGGCGCTCATAGGCAGCCGGGTCTGCAGCGTTGCGGGAACTAAGGCTGCCCTGCATCTGACGAACCGACTCGTACTCGTGATCATCGAGCCACTGCTCAATCTCCTTGAGTACCTCGCCCAGACGGGCCGGGCCGTGAGTGAGCAGGGTACTGCACAGTTGCACCGTATTGGCGCCAGCCAACAGCGCCTTGATAGAGGCGTCAGCTTCATGAAAGCCGCCAGTCACCGCAATGTCGATATCCACAGCGCCGCGGATCATCGCTGCCCAGCGGATTCGCAGCAACGCTTCATAGGGCAGGGAAAGCTGCAGCGCCGGCTCTACAGACAGACTCTCCAGATTGATGTCACTCTGATAAAAGCGATTGAAAATCACCACCGCATCGGCACCGGCCTGTTGCAGGCGATGTACGAAATTGAGCGGTGATGAGAACTGCGAGGTGATCTTGACGGCAATCGGAAGGGTAATTTTTGCCTTGAGGTCAGTCAGAACGTCAAGGTAGCGCTGTTCAACGTCCCCGGCGCTCTCTTCGGGGGTACCCGCCACATAATAGACGTTCAGTTCCAGGGCGTCCGCTCCCGCCTGCTGCAACTCCAGGCCAAAATCCAGCCAGCCCTCCCGGCTGGTCCCATTCAGGCTCGCGATCACCGGAATCCCGAGGCTGCGCTTTAGCAACGCCAGTTGTTCAAGGTAACGGTCCAACGTGCTCCTGAAGCCGGATGGTTGCGGTAGAAAGCTGGACGCCTCGCCGTGCCCCAGGTCCTGATGGGCGCCAAAACGGTCGTACTGGCGTTCCTCGGCGAGGATCTGCTCCTCAAACAAGGAGTACATGACGATACCCGACGCACCGGCATCTTCAAGATGACGCGCGCTATCTACCGCCCTGGACAGTGGTGATGCCGATGGGAGCAGCGGATTTTTGAGGCAAAGCCCCAGGTAGTCAGTGTCAAGGTCGGCCATCTCAGTTCTTCTCCCGGTCATCAACATCGGACCAGTCCAGACCCGCCAGTTGCTCATAGCGATGGTAACGTTCACGGACCTCATGCTGTGATTGCGCCAAGAGGGCTTCGGCACGGTCCGGGTGGGTATTCCACAGCATCGAAAACCGGGTCTCCGTCTGCACGAAATCCCGATAGGGGATCGACGGTGCCTTCGAGTCCAGATGCAGTGGATTCTGACCACGGTCTGCCCGCTGTGGGTCGTAACGAAAGAGCGGCCAGTGGCCGCTGTCGACCGCCAGATTCTGCTGCTGATGATTCCGCGACAGGTCAACACCATGGGCAATACACGGCGCGTAGGCGATGATCAGCGAGGTGCCAGGGTAGCGTTCCGCTTCCTGGATGGCGTGCAGCGTCTGGGTGTCCCTGGCCGCATAGGCGACGTGGGCCACATAGACGCTTTCGTAGTCCATCGCGAGGCGTGCCAGATCTTTCTTGGCCGTCGGCTTGCCACCGGCAGAGAATTTCGCCACCGCACCACGGGGCGTTGCCTTGGAGGTCTGCCCGCCGGTATTGGAGTAGACCTCCGTATCCAGCACCAGAATGTTCACGTTCCTGCCACTCGCCAGAACATGGTCCACGCCGCCAAACCCGATATCATAGGCCCAGCCGTCGCCGCCGATGATCCAGACGCTCTTGTGACAGAGGTTCTCCGCCAACTCGGTCAGTTGCGCCGCCCGTGGGTCGTCCAGGCCCGCCAGTTGCTCACACAACTCGGTAACACGCACCCGCTGGTCCTGGATTTCCGCCTCGCTGGTCTGCGGGCATGCCTTTAATTGCCGGGCAAGGGCCATATCGATCCTGTCGCCCAATTCATCCAGCAGTTCAAGTGCCCGTTTGCGCTGGCTGTCGATGGCGATGCGCATCCCAAGGCCGAACTCGGCGTTGTCTTCAAACAGACTATTGCTCCACGCAGGGCCACGGCCTGAGGCACCGGCACGCCAGGGCGTGGTTGGCAGGTTGCCACCATAGATCGACGAGCAGCCGGTCGCATTGGCGACCATTAAACGGTCCCCGAACAACTGACTGACGATGCGGATATAAGGCGTCTCACCGCAGCCGACGCAGGCGCCGGAAAACTCGAAGTGCGGTTCCATCAACATGGCACCTTTCATGGTGCTGGCGTTGATTTGCCGGTGATCGTACTCCGGCAGGGCCTCGAAAAACGCCCAGTTGGCGGCCTCCTGCCGACGCAGCGGCGCCTGGGCGGCCATATTGACAGCCTTGCGGCTGGCATTGGATTTGTCCCGGATCGGGCAGATGTCCACGCAGAGCGAACATCCGGTGCAGTCCTCCGGCGCGACCTGGTAGGCAATATGTACCCCCTCCGGAAAGTCCCGTCCCTTGATCTGAGTGCTGCGAAAGCTCGAAGGGGCATCGGCCAGCTCGGACGACCTGAAGGCCTTCGAGCGGATCGCGGAGTGCGGACAGACAAACACACACTTGCCACAGTGGGTGCAGAGATCCGGTTCCCACTGGGGGATTTCCAGTGCCAGATTACGTTTTTCCCAGGCGGCCGTGCCGAGCGGCCAGGTACCGTCGACGGGGAGCATCGATACAGGAATCCTGTCACCCAGGCCGGCGATCATCGGAGCCGTCACCTGCTGGACAAATTCAGGTGCACTCCCGGGTAGCCGCAGCCCTGAAACAAGATCATCCCGGGCGGCCGTTGCTGGTTTCACCTGCTGCAGCTGATCGAGCGTGTTGTCGATCGCCTTGATGTTCATTGCCGCCATTCGGGGACTCTTTCGACCATAGGTTTTCTCGACCGCACCTTTTATCGCAGCAACGGCTGCATCCTCTGGCAGTACCCCGGAGATGGCAAAAAAGCAGGTCTGCATGATGGTATTGATACGCTTGCCCATCCCGGAATGCGCTGCCACCCGGTAGGCATCGATCACATAGACCTTGAGGCGCCGATCAAGGATGTGACGCTGATAATTTCCCGGCAGGGACTCCCAGACGGCGTCTGCATCAAGGGCGGTATTAAGCAGAAACGTGCCACCCATGGCGGCCTTGGCCAGCATGTCATAGCGCTCAAGGAATACGGGTTGATGGCAGGCAATAAAGTCCGCCTCACCATCCTCCACGAGATAGGCAGAGTGAATCGGCTTGTTGCCAAACCGCAGGTGAGACACGGTCACCGCCCCGGATTTTTTGGAGTCGTAAACAAAGTAGCCCTGGGCGCACAATCCGGCCTCGTCGCCGATGATCCTGATCGAGTTCTTGTTGGCACTGACGGTTCCGTCAGAACCAAGCCCATAGAACAGCGCCTGGAAGCAGGACTCATCGGCATGGCTGCGAAAAGCCGCATCCCAGGGTAGCGAGAGGTTGGTCACATCGTCATCAATCCCAACCGTGAACGTCTGGCGAGGCTCGTTGCGCTGCAGTTCGGTAAAGATCGCGGCCACCATACCCGGCGTGAACTCCTTGCCGGCGAGGCCATAGCGCCCTCCGATCACCCGCGGCATCGCGGCACCGCGGGTCATCGCGAGCGCAGTCACCACGTCCTTGAACAAGGGTTCACCACCGGCGCCCGGTTCCTTGGTCCGGTCCAGCACGGCGACCATGGTTGCGCTTTTCGGCAACGCCGCCTCCAGCCGCGCGGCATCCAGCGGACGATACAGGCGCACTTTCAATACGCCGACCCGGCGGCCCTGGGCGCACAGGCAGTCTACCGTTTCCGCGGCAGTTTCTGCCCCGGAACCCATCAGCACGATGACCGACTCTGCATCCGGAGCGCCATGGTATTGATACAGCTGGTAGCTGCGGCCGGTCACCCTGGCGTATTCATCCATGGCCTGCTGCACGATATCCGGAAAGGCCTCGTAGGCGGTGTTCGCCGCTTCCCTGGACTGAAAAAACACATCCGGGTTCTGGGAACTGCCACGCAGCACCGGTCGCTCGGACGATAGCCTGCGGCTTCGATGGGCTGCAATCGCGGCGTGGTCGATGAGTCCAAGCAAGGTCTCTTTGTCCGGCAGGTCGACGTTGGCCACCTCATGGGAGGTGCGGAAGCCGTCAAAAAAGTGAATGACGGGTAGTCGACCGCGCAGGCTGGCCTGCTGTGCGATGAAAGCAAAGTCCGCCGCTTCCTGCACAGAATTGCTGCACAGCATGGCACAACCCGTCCCCCGGGTGGCCATGACATCACTGTGATCGCCAAAGATCGACAGGGCATGGGTGGCCAGGCTGCGGGCAGCCACGTGGATCACCGCTGGCGTCAGCTCACCGGCGATCTTGTACAGGTTCGGCAACATGAGCAGAAGGCCCTGGGAGGCCGTAAAAGTGGTCGTCAGGCTGCCGGTTTGGAGCGCACCATGCACCGCTCCGGCGGCGCCCGCCTCGCTTTGCATTTCCACCACCTCCGGGACGGCGCCCCACAGGTTGGTCATCCCTGCTTCGCTCCAGTCATCCGCATGCTCACCCATCGGCGAAGCTGGCGTAATCGGGTAGATCACCACCACCTCATTGAGCAGATGAGCGATGTGGGCAACGGCCTCATTGCCATCCATCATGTACAAAGACATAGCACCTCTTGCGGCGTTTAGTACTAAGGCAATGTGAGTCTGCACCCGGCACGTTCAGATTGCCTTGAGATAGCGCAAGTCCTGCGCATGGGAACAAACAACCTTGTGTCCTTTCGCCTCAGGCTGTGGTCCCATAGCCGGCCATGACACCAGACAAACCAGGTCACATAGACAATCGATTCTTTGATGCCTTCCGGAATCGCAGCTTTGCCTTTCAATGGCCCGCCGATCTTCTGACCTCGTGGGCGTTCGAGATGGAGACGCTGATTCTTGGCTGGTTTGTGCTGGTGACGACAGACTCGGTCATTCTGACGGCTGCCTTTGCAGCACTACAGTTTGGTGGCACCCTGCTCAGCCCGTTCTTCGGCGTCATCGCTGATCGCGTCGATCGAAAGTCGATGCTCATCACCATGCGCGTGGGGTACACCGTGCTTGCCGCCATGATCATGACCCTGGGACTGATCGGCATCGTGACACCCTGGCAACTGTTTATCATCGCTGCCATCTCCGGTCTGATCCGCCCTTCTGACCTGGTGATCCGACACTCGCTGATTGCCGATACCTTCACGACCGCCGGGCTGCGCAATGCCATGGGCCTTTCCCGAACGACCATGGATACAGCCCGGATTGCAGGTTCACTGCTGGGCGCCGGCCTGCTCTCGAGTGTTGGCATCGGCTACGCCTACGGCGCGGTGGTGGGCTTTTACGTCGCCAGCATCGGACTCGCATTCGGTATCAATACGAAACACACGTTCACCCCGAGCGGCGTCCGGCCGTGGCAGGAGCTGAAGCTCGGGTTTCGCTACATGCTCGAAAGTGAAGTCATCGTGGCGATCATGAGCCTTGCCTTTCTGGTAAACCTGACGGCCTTTCCGATCACCCATGGACTGCTGCCGATCCTGGCCCGCAATGTCTACGGGCTGGACGAGAACGGTCTTGCACGACTCGTCGCCTTCTATGCCTCCGGCGCCCTGATGGGCTCGTTACTGATCGCCGGGATGGGAGGCGCCTCCCGGCCAGGTCGTGCGACCGTCATTGCCATCCTGCTATGGTATGGTCTGCTGGCGGTGTTCGCCCAGATCACGACGGCTGCTGCTGGCACCCTGGTCATTGCCCTGATTGGGTGTGCCCAGAGCTTTGCCATGATCTCAATGTCGGTACTGCTGCTGTCCACGACTGAGATCCGGTATCGGGGCCGCGTATCAGGCGTGCGAATGCTGGCCGTCTATGGTTTGCCGGTCGGGTTGATCCTCGGCGGTGTTCTGATCGAGGCCTTCGGCACAAGAGCCACCTTTACGGTGTACTGTGCGATCGGTATCGTGGCTACCGGGCTGATCGTGCTGCGGCTGCCCGCGCTGTACCGGAACTGAACCTGATTATCGACGTGAGAGAGCAGAGCCCATGAATGTCATCAGCCTCGTGCAGTCCATCGTCTTCCTCGGCCTACCGGTCCTGCTCATCAGCTGGTTTCTGTTCCATCGCCTCTATACCACCGGCCGCCTGGACCGCGACGCCAGGGGCAAAGATCTCGAAACCCGATTGAAGCAGCTCAAGGAGCAAGCGAACGAAGAACGTAGCGACTTGCTTCAGTCCCAGTTGATGAAGTTTGGCGGCGGATTCTACGGCGTGACGGCACTGTGGACGCTCATCGTGATCGAACTTGGCGACTTCGTGAGATTCGCCAGTAACCTGACCGAAGAGCTGGCACGAATCTTCGATGGCGGGATCGTGAGTTTACTGATCAGCGTCGTCGCCAATCAGTTCACCAATTTCATCTCTGCCATATTGTGGTTTGGCTTCTGGCCGGATCGAATTGAAGGATCAGTGATCCTGGCCGTCGCCGCTGCGTATGCTGGATATCTGCTTGGTCTTGGACTCGCCCGGGCTGACACACGGATCAGCTTCGAGTGGATCAGGAAGATGGGACGCAGTCAGGACGGGCCTCCCTAGATCACAGTCCCAAAAATCGATCCCACCAGTGCGGTCAGGGCCATGGCAGCCGCTCCCCAGAGCGTGATCCGCAGCGTCGCCTTCAGTGTTCCCGCGCCCCCGGCGCGAGCAGAGATCACGCCCAGTAGCGTGAGGCTGAGCAGGCTGGCACCGGCCACCACCGGTACCACCTGATCCACCATGGCGAACATCGATGCCAGCAAGGGAAGCAATGCACCACAGGAGAAGGTCGCTGCCGACGTCAGCGCAGCCTGAACGGGCCTGGCTGTCTGCTCGTCGGACATCCCGAGTTCATCCCGTGCGTGTGCGCCCAGATCATCATATTCGGTCAACTGGGTCGCGACCTGCATTGCCAGCTTCGGCTCCACGCCGCGATTGACATAGATCGCGGCCAACTCCCTGAGTTCGTCCTTGGGGGATTCATCCAGCGCACGGCGCTCCGTTTCAAGGTCGGCGCGTTCAGTATCCGCCTGGGAACTCACAGAGACGTATTCCCCCGCCGCCATCGACAAGGCGCCGGCCACCAGCCCCGCGACGCCTGCAACCAGCACGCTGTGCTGGTCAGTCGTCGCTGACGCCACTCCGACAATCAGGCTCCCAGTCGAAACAATACCATCGTTGGCGCCCAACACGGCGGCCCGCAGCCAGCCAACCCGGTGAACGAAGTGGTGTTCAGATGCTGGCATGGTCTATCCCTGTCAAAGCGCACCTCATCCTACCCTCCGTTCAATACCATTCCAGAAGGGTTCTCGCAGGTCCTTCTTCAGTACCTTGCCACTGGCATTTCTCGGAATCTCGTCAATGAATTCGATCCGACGTGGAATCTTGTAGCCCGCCAGTCTCGGTCGACAGAACTCGATAAAGTCATCTACTGTAGCCGATTGCCCTGCCTTGAGCACCACAAATGCCATCACTGCCTCACCCCACTCGTGACTGGGAATCCCGATGACCGCCGCATCAGCAACCGCTGCGTGTTCAAACAGTGCATCCTCAACCTCCTTCGGATAGATGTTCTCTCCGCCAGAGACGATCATGTCCTTGATGCGGTCCTGTATGAAGATAAATCCCTCGTCGTCCATGTAGGCAGCATCCCCGGTATGCATCCAGCCGCCCTTCAGGGCCTTTTCTGTGGCGTCGGGCAGATTCCAGTAGCCCATCATGAGCTGTGGTCCTCGAATGCAGACCTCACCCACCGTCCCGTTGGGCACCTGATTGTCGTCCTCGTCGACAATCTTGATCTGTGTTCCCAACACCGCCCTGCCAGCGGACAGCAGCAAACCGGGCTCGCCCGCAAGCGCCCGTTGATGGGCATGATCGTTCAGCCCGGTCGCCAGCGCCGACACTTCGGTCATCCCGAATCCCTGGTAGAACTTACAGCCAAACACGGTCATCGCCTCGCGCAGCGTCGCCTCGGCAATCGGGCTCGCCCCGTAGAACAGGTACTCCAGTGAACTGAAGTTTCGCTCCCGGATATCCGGCACTGCCACCAGACATGCCTGGATCATCGCGGGCACCAGCGTCCCGGCAGTAATTCGATCGTTGCTGAGGCTGTCAACGACCGCGACCGGTTGAAACTCACGATGAATCACTATGGTGGTGCCAGAACGCGCCGCGGTCATCAGGCCAATCGCGGCGGCGGCATGGTACATGGGTGCCACCACCATGAAACGGCCCTCCGGCGTAAAATGGATGGCCGCCGCACACATGTGCAGGTTGGCGTCCACTGCCTGCTGGCTCAGCATCGCCCCCTTGGGCAGGCCGGTGGTACCGCTGGTATACATCTGATAGAGCTGATCCGTCGGTTCCACTAGATCGGCGGGTTTGGTCTGCTTGCCTCCGGCAAGCCAGTCACTGTAATCGGCCCACCCGCCCCTGCCGGTATCGGAGAGGTCTATAAACCTGGTGACGTCAAGCTCTTGCCTGATGGTATCGATGCCTCCAAGAAACTCCGCTTCTGCCAGCAGCAACTTTGCGCCAGCATCGTTCATGATGTAGAGCCACTCCCTTGGAGCCAGCCGGTAGTTCAATGGCACCGGCACAATGCCAACCTTGGAAGCGGCAAAATAGGTAAGCGCGAAGTCAATGGAGTTCTTGGCCAGATAGGAAAACCGGTCACCCTTGACAAGCCCAATGGCCAGCAGCGCCTGCGCAATGGTATTGGCGCGACGATCAGCCTCAGCAAAGGACATTGCCACATCGCCCATCTCGGCATAGGTATGCTCTGGCGTCTCCTGCCCATAGTATTCAAGGTAGTCGTGTAGTCTCATTTCGTTCTCCCTGGCTCACTGACAGTGAGCGTCATTATGGCGTACTTGCTTCACGTTGGCGGCTGATTCCAGCGATTGATATAGGTGACTTCCCTCGCCGGACGACGCCTTGAAGGCACGAAGTCATCCCCGGTAAAGTAAGCTGTCGGCAGCAGCGCGATCTGGGTCACGGTATCCGGCAGACCCAGCAGTTCAGCCGCTTCGTTTTCCTGATAGAGGTGCAGCGTGGTCCAGGCGGTGCCGATCCCTCTGGCGCGCAGCGCCAGTTGCAGGCTCCACACCCCGGGTACCACAGAACCCCAGAACGTTGCCTGGCCGAACGTGCTCTGTTCAGGGCGTCCCTGGCGTATCGGGATGATTATCATCGGCACCTCGTGCAGATGTTCCAGCAGATAGATGGAGGAATCCACCACGCGGCTGGCGGTTGCGTCGACCTTGCCAGCCTCGACCTGGGCACGACCGGCCTCAAGATAGTCCGTGCCGAATTCCCGATAGCAGGCCGCAAGCCCGGAAATGGTCTTCGCATCATCGACGACGACCCATCGATTAGCCTCGATGTTGCCCCCAATCGGTGCGCGGGAGGCCACGTCAATACAGTCCAGCACCACATCCACCGGAACGGGCCTCGTCAGGTCCAGCCGCTTTCGAACCTGCTTGGTGGTCATCAGCAGTCGATCAGTTTCAACGAGATCAAAGTCTTGCATCTATTTCTCCAGAGCCTTCAGCGTAGCGGTGTAAAGAGCCTTCAGCGTAGCGGTATAAAGAGCCTTCAGCGTACTGGTATAAAGAGCCTTCAGCGTAGCCGTGTAAAGAGCCTTCAGCGTAGCGTAACAAAGAGCGATAGAGCACCCTCCCCGAACCTTCGGCGCATCAAGATGCCGAATTCGTCAGGCCATCCCGGAGCGCGCCCCACAAAGAGGCTACTCGGTCGTACTCGTCGCCACAAATTCCCTGGGGGCCAGGAAGTCTCGTGCGTGATTGCCAGGATGGGGCCGAAGTGACACCATCCACATCTTGAGCCCGGTCGAATGAGCAAGATCCGCGTCGTAGAAGACCACCGCCTGCAGCAGTGTCATCAGCAACTGCAGGCGTTCGTAGGTGAGTACCCGAAAGTCGGCAAGATTGTAACCGAGCTTATGCTGCTGATGGGCCTGGGCAACGTCCAGGGTCGAAGAATACGCGGTCACCAGGTCAGTCAGTGCCTCCCGCGAGCGCAGCCCGCATTCAGTCGTCACCACCGGGATCTCCGGGTTGGCGGCTCCGTTCCAACCGTTTGATTTGATCACGATGAGGCTCAGTGGTCGCTCAGAATCAGGCAGGTTTACCGGCATCAAACCAAAGTGGACAAATACGCTCCGTTCGATCGCTGGATGACTGTCATCGCCCGGATAGAGCTTGAACATCGTCTTGCCGTAAGGGGTTGGACAGTCCGCCATCAGATCACCGATATCACGAGTTTGCCTGCGGTATACCAGCTGGTGGTCGGCTCTCGAAACCTGAGCAATGAATCGCAGCTCGGGATCGCGGACCATCCCACGCAGAACCTCGGCCGACACCAGAAACTCATTCATATGCAGGATTCCGCGACCATCAGTGGCCTTCAGCACCCGCCTGACGGCGCGTGTAATCTCATCGAGATCGCTCTCGTAACCGGGGGCATGCCGCGACCAGAGTGTGGTCAACAGTGGCACATAGTCTTGCGAGCCAGGCTCACTGGCGACAATCTCGCAGACGTGATAGCCACGCCCGGTTCCCTGATCGGGACCGCTGCCATGGAGATACTCCATTCGCTGGGCATAGCGCTTGTTCAGATCATAGGTGTGAACAATCAACCGGGTGTCCGGGCCCACCTTGGCGGCACCCATTTCAAGCAGCCGGTCTGCAATATGGGTGGTCAACTCAGACCGGGCAAGGTTGCGACTCAACCGCTTATGAGTCGCATGAAGCTCGATGTCCTCGTGCAACGAACGTGCAACATCGGTCAGGTTGACCGACCGGCACTGGTGAACGCCCGTCACAAAGTCCCTGACGAACTTCGCGGAAACTTTACCAAGGCCCTCAGACAGCTTGTGCGTAAATTCGTCCAGAGTTGATGTTGCAATCGAACTTGCCATTCGCCCTCTCGCACTGGCAGTAGTTCCCCCATTTTTCTTCAGACCGAGGGCATAGTCAAAGCAGAAGCCATGGAGTTCACCCATTTATCTCGCTCAGCGTCTGACTGGCAATTGATTCAGAACATGCTAATTTGTCCAGACCGGGACCGGCCAATGCTTGCGCATCGCCCGCCCAGCAAGGATCTATCAGAGAACCATGGTCACAAATCACACCCTGCAGGAACATCAAGTCACCGCTATGGCCTCGGCCAGGGAAGCCTGCCTGCCTGCAAAGGGATTGACGACCGACCAACGCTGGCGCCTTGAAACCCCGTTCGTGACGAAAGCCGTGGTTCAAGCCCTGAATCTGACTGCGCGGAGCATACTGCTCGATTACGGCTGTGGAATCGGCCGCCTTGCCCGGCCGCTCATTGAAGCGACCGGTTGCACGGTGATCGGGGTTGATATCAGCCCGACGATGCGGGCACTGGCAACCGAGCATGTTTCGGACGACCGGTTTACCGCGATGTCCCCTGACTCATTCAAAAAGCTGGTAGCTACTGGCTCGCTTCGGGTCGATGCCGCCTTGGCGGTGTGGGTACTCCGGCACTGCGGCGATGTCGCTGCTGACCTCGACCTCATCTGCCGATCCCTGACGCCAGGAGGAAAACTCTTCGTCCTCGATGAGTTGTATGATGAAGCAGGTAACCATTTAAATATCGATGTTGATATCGATGTTGATATCGATGTTGATATCGATGTTGCCAACAATGTCGACAACAATACTGATAGTGACTCCGACAACGGTACCCACAACAGGGCTGATCTGTGGACATTGCTTGACGGACGACTGACACGAACGGGTCAGACTGCTGGCTCCCTGCCAGATCATGCCGCGTCCGCTGAACTCATCAAACAGTCCTGCATGGTCTGCTACCAGACGGAACCGGTAGAAGATCTGTGCATCGCACTGGCACAACCCGACCTGCCACTGGAGGAAGCTGAAAGGCTTTTCGCGAAAGTGACGAGCGCGACGGACGTAGACCAGCAGACCCGGGCCACTGCCGAGCATGAGATGGGCACCATTGCCTATCGCCACGGCGACTTCGAACGGGCCAGGCAACTGATCCTGGCGGCACTCCGACATGCCAGCCTGCCCCGTTTCATTGCCAATCTTGGTGCTGTGGCGCTCGCACTCAAGCGCTATGACCTTGCCGAGACCTGCTCGCGTATGGCGGTGATGCTGCGACCGGCGAACAGCAGCGCCCTCAAGAACCTCGGTATCGCCAACCTTCATCTCGGTCGTTTCGGGGCCGCAGCCAGTGCGTTCAGGAAATTTGTTGCGCTCGCACCCGAGGACCCGACCGGCGATGGAAATCTTGGTGCAGTTCACTTTGGCCTGCGCGAATATGCGCGTGCTGAGGGGCATCTGCGAGCCGCGCTGCGCAAGAACGATAACATCGCCGCGATTCACACCACACTTGGCAAGGTACTCCTGGAAAGCGGCGACCCGGCACAATCCGAAATCCATTTAAGGCGGGCCCTGGAACTGAATCCCGCGGACCCGGAAGCAACCTTCACTACTGCCTTTCTCAATCTGGCACAGGGTCGTTTCAGGCAGGGCTGGCGACACTATGGCTCACGTTTCGATACCGACCAGGCACGAGCCATGCCTCAGCACGATAGCCCGCTCTGGTCAGGACAAGACCTTCGGGGTCAGCACCTGCTGGTACTCCCGGAACAAGGGCTTGGAGACTCGATCTTCTCGTTCAGGTATATGCGCGGCCTGCAGGACCGCTGCGGCCGGGTCACGCTGCAAACGCCAGAGCCCCTGTATCGCCTGTTTTCATTTCAGTCCGGCGAACTCAGCCTGATCCAGGGCCGAGGTGCGCTTCCTGATGCAGACTTCCACACCACCACGATGTCATTGCCGGGACTACTTGGGGATGAACCGTCACCCGGACAGATTGCCCCGCTCACCGTACCCGGGCATCTCGTGAGCAGCTGGCGCGATCGCCTCGGCGAGGCCGGCACGTTTCGCATCGGCATCAACTGGCAGGGAAACCCCGGCTTCGTTCGAGACGGCTGGCGTTCATTCGATCTGCGTCACTTTGGGCCCATTGCAGACCGGACCGGCATCAGCCTGATCAGCCTGCAAACCGGCGCCATCGGTGCACGGCAAATACCCGAATTCCGGCAGCGGCACACACTGCAGGTCATCGATGACGACCTCGAGGGCCAGACTCGCGATATGGCAGACACGGCCGCGATCATGATGAACCTGGACCTCATCATCACCTCCTGCACCAGCGTTGCAAACCTCGCTGGTGCCCTCGGTCTGCCAACGTGGGTGCTGGTATCCAATGCGGCTGACTGGCGGTGGATGGCCGAGGGCGAAACAACGCCCTGGTATCCCTCGGTGAGGGTCCTGCGCCAGACGGAACCGGGGAACTGGGATGAGATGTTCAGCCGGGTTGATCGTGAACTGGACAGTCTCCTCGCGCGGGCCCTGCGGCGATGACATCTTCAACCCTTGCGCCATTGGACAAACCGATATTCGTGACCGGCCTGCCACAATCCGGCACCTCGCTGGTCGCGGCGATTCTTCATCACGGCGGCGCCTGGGTCGGGAACTGCCGGGATACAGATGCCGGAGACCCAACGGGCAGCTGGCAGAACCGGCAAATCAGTGAGCGCCTGATCCAGCCAGTCATGAGCAACCTCAAATGCGATCCATTCAGCGCACCCAGCCTTCCCAGTACCGTGTTTGCCGATCGTCCACATATCATACGCAGCAGCGTTCGAGGTATGGGTGATGCCTTACGCGCAATCGTGTCCAGTGAAGGCTATGACGGTTCGTGCCCGTGGCTCTATCAGGACCCCAATCTACTGCTGCTGTGGCCCAACTTTATAGACCCGTTTCCCGAGGCACGTTGGATCATTGTCCGCCGCGACCTTGACCGCTTTGTCCAGTCCTGCATGGAAACCGGGCACCTGGCGCGGCGTTCTACCGACGAGGCCATCTGGCTCGATCTTGGAGCCGAGTATCTGCAGCGCATCGATGGGCTTCGTGATTATAACGGAGGGGCTCGCGAGCTATGGATCGACGAGTTGTTCGTCAGCGGCCCGAGCGCGGCACTGCCAATCCATGAACACCTGGACCTACAGTGGAAACCTGATCTCATTGCCGATCTGACTGACCGCGCCGGATGGCCGCATCAAGCACCCCGGAAAGCAGCGGGAGGCAAGCCGCTTCGACTGATCAAGCACTTCCGATCAGGTGATCCCTATGCCATCAAAGGTTCCGTCGCGCTGGTGGGTAACAGTGACGGCCTGGCGGGCCGCAAGCTTGGCCACCGGATTGATCAATACGACCACGTCTTCCGATTCAACCTCGCACCAGCTGGCGGTGAGTTCCAGGAGGACGCAGGAGGCAAGGCAACCTGCTACTACCTGAACAAGGCTGTGACCCTGAAGAATCATCCGCCCGGCCACCCCTCAATGCAGCGCCTCCGGGACATCTGTCAGTCTTGTGACGTCATCTGCCATCCAGGGCATTTCCAGAAGTTGATTCCCCTGGTGGAGCCCTACCACTTTGAAATGGGGACCCACGAGATCAACGACGTCTTTGTCAAGCTTCTGGGCAGTGTCTACTCGCCATTTCCCCATGCCAACCCTCCGCGAAACGGCATCAGGCTACTGGCGGCCCTGATCGACGCAGGCTGTCGCCCGGCGCTGTTCGGGTTTGATCTCGGCATTCGGCAGCGTAACAGCCATTACTACGATGACCTCGCCCAGGTCGACAGCGTCGGCTCCGGACACCAGCCCTCCCGGGAGTATCGACTGCTGAACCAGCTACGCCATCGGGGCCTCATAGAGGTCGTGCAATAGCGCTCTGACCTACATCTCGATGCCAAGGAGCTTGATGAACGCCATTTTCTGAGCCTCGGTCATGGCCTCAAAGTCAGGCACCAGCATTTCCGTCACGGGCAAGTCGGCGAATTCCGGCGAAGGCATTTGCATGGCGGCAGCAATGTTGTGCAACCCGTTGCCCTCTTCATGCCCCTCCATCAAGGGCCCGCCGATCTCGGGGGGCCAGATGATCTTTGGCCCGCCGCCACGGCCGAGCGGATTGGGTCGTCCCACGTATTTCTCAATCGCCTCATACATCACTGCCTCGTCAGCAGTCCGCCGCTTTCCGCCCTCGGTGCCATAAAAGGCGCCGGACTGGTTACAGATGGCGGCCCAGCGCGCCGTGATGTGAAAGCCCGGGATCGCCAGTGCTTCGTCCGGGATGCCGTCATCGCCACTGATCTTGCCGTCCTTGACGATGATGTAGTAGCCAGCCTTCTTGCGCCCACCCTGCATGAGCCTGTCCGGCGCATGGGTGTAGTGCTCCGTGAAGGCCCATTGCATGTCTGCCGGGACACCTGCGGCTTCAAGTATCTTCACCGAGGCTGCTGCGCACGCCGCGCCCCACTCTCGTGATCCAAATTCACCTTCCTTCTTCAAGGTCGACATGTCTATCACTGGCACTGTGGTTCTCCTTTCATTTGCGCATTTGAGCATTTGATCGACGGACAAGAGTCGATGAACACCATAGTCCGAATGGCACTCGGGCCTCAACACCGCCAGCGTACGAGTTACCCCAATCCTTTCATGTCAGTTCACTGATACCAGGCGCCAGCGTTCTTGCACGGCTGCGGCGTGCCTGAGACGGGCACCCTCAGGGCTGGCAGAGTCTGTCGCACATTCCGTTTGAGCGCAGTGATAGCCCGGTGTATGTTGGTCCACCATCGACAGGAGTTAACCTATGGCCCAGCATCGCGTCCTGCAAATCAGCGACACCCACCTCCTGGCCGACCCTGACGAATTGCTGTACCGACGCCCCGTTACAGCCAACCTTGCCGAAACCCTGTCCGCCGCTGCCAGGCAAGGCCCTTTCGATCTTGTATTGCTGACGGGCGACATCTCCGAGGATGGCTCCCCGGAGAGCTATGCCCGGGTACTCGATATGCTGGCCGAACTGGATCACACCCGGACCCTGGCAGTTCCGGGGAACCATGATGCACCTGCGGTCATGAGCAGCGTATTTGACAGCGCCGCCTGTCGGCTTGGAAACTGGCGGGTTCTTCCCGTCAACAGCCACTGGCCCGGACGCCCGGAGGGCAAGATAGAGGCTGGCGAACTGGCCAGACTCGCTTCCGCTCTGGAGCAGATCGATCAGGAGCCATCGCCGGGGTATGCCCTGGTCGCGGTGCACCATCCGCCACACTTCCTGTGCAGTAACGAAGTCTGTTCACTGACGAACGCGGCACCGTTGCTGCAACTCACTGCCCGCGACTGTGTCCGGCTGGTCGTCAGCGGTCACGTCCACGACGACTATGCCCACCGCATCGGCTCAACCCTGTTCTCCACCTGTCCATCGACCTGCATTGGATTCGATCACAACCCCAACGGTCACCGCGCCAGCAGCCTGCCACCTGGCGCCGTGATCTATGATCTGTTCGACGACGGCAGTGTGGGCCGCCGTGCAGTATACGCGGCACCCTGACGACATCAGGAGACCCACTCAGTCCGCCGGCGAGTACCAGATCGGCGATGAATAGGCTCTTTCCTGGGTGACCACCGGAATGGAAGCCGGCAACTCAAGGCCATAAAACGCTGCATCGTAGGCCGTCCAGCGGGGAGTCGGGATCTGTAGCACCCGTATGTAGTAAAAGGCCGGTTCATCCGGATCGAAATCCGGGTCTCGCCACATCACCGCCAGTTCCGCAGCGCCAACGCTGTTGAGGTAGGTGGCCGACTGAACGTCAACCGTGGACCTGATCGGCGCCAGCTGGCCCTTGTCATCTACCTTCCGGTTGTCTGACCATGCCACATCGTAGACCCGTTCCCTGGTCTCTCCCTTGCCGGTCAGCCAGCCCTTGATCACCTGAACGCGATCGAGATTGGCACCATCCGGGTCCCTGGCCGCGTGGATCAGAAAGCCGGGCGCGACCTGGTGATCGCCCACCAGATCTCCCCCCATGGGAACACCCTGGGCATAGCCAACTCTGGCGAAGTCGGGACGAAGTACATCGTCCGACTCAAAATCCCATCCGCCGAAGAATCGCAGCCTGATGCGGGGCCCTGTGGATGCATACACCTCACGGCGACGGAATGCGGCAAAGATCGATTCACGAGTGTTTTCCTGGGCCCAGACCGCCGCATAGCCTGATGCATCGAACTGGGACAAGGTCTGCGCCCGGTAGCGTCCCGCTTCCTGGGGGCCCATCTTGCCCCAGAAGTTGTCATCATCCGCGGTCGCGAGGCCAGTGTGAGAATCGGTGCTGCCAATCATCCCCAGCTTGAAGGGATTGGTACCCAGGGTCCGCTCATGCTGCAGTCCCAGTTGCAGGCCAGACCGGACGTGGGACTGACGCGCCAGTTCTTCCTGGGTTGCATTGCCCGCATGGGCAACGCTGCCAAGAGAAACTGCCTGCGGTTGTTTTTGGGCTGCAGTCTGGTCGCCACCTTTTGCAGGGGGTTTGGCGTCCTGGCCCTTACCGCTGTCTTTGCTGGTCGCTTTGCCCTTGCCTTCGGTTTTTGAAACATCCTTGCCACCCCCGGATTTGGCGGGTGCGGGCACACTGTACTTACTCCAGGTCTCATAGTCTGCAAATGGGTCATCGGGCGAGATGAACGGGTGGGTTTCACTGGTTCCCTTGATCTGCGTGACTTCAACGACTGGCTCCAGGGAGGCCCGAATCCTGGCGTATTCCGGTGTCAGGGGCTGGCCCATATAGGTCGCACCCCGGAACATGTTGCCACCACTCAGGTTCGAGTTGTGGGGGATGGCAATCACGTCACTCCCCGTTTCTGCCTTGTATTTGAGCAGATGGGTCCACAGATCGGCCGGATCCCGGCTGTCATCCCGCGAATAGGGCAGCGTCCGCGAAGTCTGATCCGGCCCACCCACAAACATCACATTCCGATGCAGCATGGGGCCACTGCTGCTGTACTCATAGCCTGTGAAAGCCGTAAACCGTCCAGGCACATTGTAACGCTCCGCGGTATCGATCACCCTGCCCCATACCTCCTGACGCAAGGGGGTGCTGGCCTCATAGTTACCGCTCCAGGCGGATTTCCCAGGCCCCAACAGAGCGTTCATGCCGCTCTGAAATTCTTCCAGCGATTCTGCATTCAGCACCTCACTTAACTCCGGCAGGCCAGACAACAGTTCATAGTATTTCGCGCCGTCACTCGTATTCAGCACGCGTTCGTCCCGGCTGATCAACAGCGCCAGCATCCCAATGTTCTCCGCATGATCCGCCACCATCGCAAAATCCAGCGGCCGCCGCAGCCGAACCATCGCACCGCCGGTGCTGCGCACCTCCTCGCCCCGCGCCAGGCGATACGCCTGATCCGGTGTCTCGCGAGTGCCCATACCAAAGGCGTCACCCGACAACCAGGTGTGGATGTGGGTGTCGCCCCAGTAAACGTTGTCCGGGTAGGCATCAGCTACCGGAGGCGAATACGGCGCGGCGGAGACCGTCATCACGAGCGATGCCCCCATCGCGACAAGGCACCTGCAGAGCCTGCGGACCACGAAGGTCGGACGAACTTCGAATACTCTCTTCATGGCGCATAACCTCTCTTTGAATGCCAACCCATGCTGATACTAATCCACTAGCATGACGGTACCGGTATCACCGTTGATCTCGATTTCCTGCCCGCTCTTGATCCGTGTGGTGCTCGTACCGGTGCCCACCACTGCAGGAATCCCGTATTCCCGGGCAACGATGGAACCGTGCCCCAGAATGCCGCCGATGTCCGTGACCAAACCGGACGCATGGGCAAAGAGCTGGGTCCAGGCTGGTGACGTCATCGGGCAGACCAGAATGGACCCGGGCTGCATCTGATCAAACTGTGCCTGATTCATGATGACACTCGCGGGCGCTCTGATGGTCCCGGGACTCACCGGAATGCCCATCAGCGTATCACTGCCGGGGTCGTTCACCACCTGGGTTTCCTTGAACTTGACCCCCGGATTCTGACTGATTTCCGGCGGCAGGGTACCCGGGGGATGCAGATGCTTCTGCCGCTCCCGCAGCTCACGCCGCTCAGTCGCGAGCTTCCCATAGGCTTCGATCCCCTTGCCTTTGACACGGGCGTCAATGGCTGGCTCGATCTCGTCGGTACGCAGGAAATAGATGTCATCCGCCTGGGCCAGGGTACCCACCTCCACAAAACGCCTTCCCAGTTCCGCCGCCATGGGGCGCAGCACCGGCCAGGCGGTGCCCAGCACAAAACAGGACTCTTCCCGGATGGGATAGTACTTGCCGGTAAACCAGAGCCGATAGAGGAACTGCCAGTAGGCAAGGCCATCCAACAGTTCCCCGATTTTTTGCATCGCCTGATCGCGCTTCTGTCTCGCCTGCTCCTGATGCTGCTTTGGATCGTAGTCCTTGCGAGAGACCATTCCCTTCAGGGTCACAAACAGCGCAGAAGGGTCATCGATCTGGGTAGGCTCACCAAAGTCCAGGGAATAACCCTGATGTCCGTAGATCTGCAGGTATGCATCGATCGAGGCCAACAGTTCGGCGCCGGCCGGATGCTTCTTGAGCTCCGCCCCGAGCCGCCGGGCCGGTGTCACCACGACGGTTTCGTACAGTGACCGGTCCGCCCGGATGGACTTGCAGATTGCAAACAGGTCCTCGTTGGACTGCATGATCCGCGATTTGAACCCGGACAGGAACTGACCACTGGTGAAATGATGATCCGGCAGGGTCTCACGCAGGAAGCACTGCAACTGATCATCGGTGGACTTCGCAACGCCAAACGTGTGCCCGCCGTTGCTGGCCCAGTACCAGCCTTCGGCGTCGGCGAGCTCACGAAGCCCCTGCAACAACGTGCCATCGTCCGCGGTGGTGATGTCCACCTGACGCCACTTCTGTGCCGCACCTTCCAGTTCGGGGATGGCCCGCTCCCGCCAGTCCTTGTGCTGGGCCTCATTGGTTTGTGTCTTGTGAAACGCGGTGTAGGTCGGGTTGTCACTGTCTGGCATGGTGACCAGGTGGGCAACGCGGTCCGGGTCGAGCTTACTCGCCATCGCGTCAAAGTCGGCGCGCTCGGAAGTAGACAGGGATTCCAGAAACAATGCCAGGTCGTGCTTTTCCTGGGCCTGGACCTCGGGCGTCTTCGCGGCCGTTTCTCGGGCCGTCCTCAGCGCCCGGAAGAACTCCTCGTCCGTTTCCTGTTCGGAGAAGCCCGCGATCTGATAGGCAAAACCGTGAAGCGAGGTATAACCCGATTTTCGACCCGGTTTGCGACCTGCAAGCCCGCGATGTATGTACAGTTCATCAAACAGTGGCGTCACCGGATCGGGGATGTTCTCCACGATCTGCCGGCGCACCAGGCCCCTGATCCCCTCTGGTGGCTCCCACACGACTTCAAGAGGCTGAGGCGGCAGATTGGTCACCGGTCGTGACTGGAGCAGTGAGATTTTGCCGTCTTTGATGGCCCACTCAATGTCCTGTGGTTCACCACCGAAATGTACTTCCACTTTCGCCGCGAGGTTCGCGAGCTCCGCCAACTGGGGTTCAGACAGCGAAGCAACGTCGCGCTCCCCTGCGGCGACGTCGAGCAGCCGTGTTCCATCGTCACCATCCGAGACGATCTTGTGCTCCTTCGGCCCGAGCATCATCTCCTTCACGGTCATGCTCGTTCTATCGATGATGAACGTGTCCGGCGTCACCTGGCCGCCCACCACCGCTTCACCCAGGCCATAGGAAGCGTTGATGATCATCTCGTGACGGTTCCCGGTCGCGGGGTTTGCGGTAAACAGAATCCCCGCGATATCCGCCGGCACCATGGTCTGGACCACAACTGCCATGGCCACCGCATCCGACGCAATCCCCATTTCATGACGATAGGCAATGGCCTGCCCTGTCCAGAGCGAGGCCCAACAGTTTCTTACCGCCGCGATCACGGCATCGGCGCCGCGCACGTTCAGATAGGTTTCCTGCTGGCCGGCAAACGAGAAGCCCGGCAAGTCCTCGGCATTGGCTGAGGAACGGACTGCCACCGCAGGCCTGCCGGGAAGGCTTTCGTAGGCCTGGCGTAGATCCTTCACCACAGAGTCAGACAACTCGTGCTGGCTGAACAGGGCCTGAATCGCGCTTGACGCCTTCTCAAAGGAAGCACGACCGTCGACGACTTCCGGCTTTGCCAGCGTCAGAATCTGCTCCTGCAGACCGTGCTCGACAACAAAGTCCCGGTAAGCGCCGGTGGTCAGCAAGAAACCGTCGGGCACATCGAAGCCAGCCCGGATCATCTGGGCAAGGGAACGACCCTTGCCTCCTACCATTTCAAGGTCATCGGCATTCGTATTGATGGGAGCAGTTCGGGTAGTCGCCACAAGGGCCTCCTGGTCCAGGTCTTCTGTTGTCGTCTATCAGCGCTTGCCTTGTTGTTGTGACAAAGTCGGCCGATGTACTTCAGCGTTACGCAAGATGTAGGCGTGCTGACAGAGCCCCTGCGCAGTATCACGGACCCCGGGGGATGATAGGGCTTGACGAAAATTGCGAAGGAACGCGACCCTGCCAGCACAACGGGCTCAATATAGCCCGACCAGGCTCGCGAGACAAAAGCGCCCATCATGCACCTCACCCACTTTTGACATCCGTCCTGGATTGGCATGGGTGAATCAGGTCTGATAGCTTCTGGCATCGATACAGCGAGCGGTCAGGAGGACAACGTGGCGGGACCCTACGAGGGCTTGAAAATCGTTGAACTGGGGCGATTTATCGCGGCACCATTCTGTGGCCAGCTCTTTGCTGACGGTGGCGCAGACGTGATCAAGATTGAGCCCCTCACCGGAGACGATGCGCGACGCAACGGGACGCGGCTATCGGGCACCGAGGCCAGACAGTACCTGAACAAGAACCGAGGCAAGCGCAGCATTGCGCTGCAACTGTCTGATGCCCGCTGCCAGCGTGTGGTGCGTGCGCTTCTGCATCAGGCTGATGTCGCCATCACGAATTTTCGGCCAGGTCAGGCGGAAAAACTGGGGCTCGACTACGGACACATCAGTGATCGGAACCCCCGAATTGTGTACGCCAGAAACACGGCTTTTGGGCCCCGCGGCCCAATGTCTGGCAAGCCAGGAATGGACATGTTGCTTCAGGCCCATACCGGAATCGCACCCATGACGGAGGATGGCTTTGAACCCCTGGCAGAGCCAGTGGCGGACTATACTGCAGCGCTCCTGATGGCCTGGGGCATTTCAACTGCGCTGTATCATCGGGAAAGAACCGGTCGCGGGCAAAAGCTCGACGTGTCACTGCTCCAGGCGATCCTGGTGTTACAGAACAACTCCGTCAACCATATAGACCGGGTCGATGGATGGCGTCAGGAATTCGTGGAATACCTCAGACAGGCTTTCGCCGACGGCCGTTCCATGAGGCAGATTATGGCCCATCGGGAGACGCTGAAACCGACCATTCGGCCGGCCTACTATGGATTCTTCGAGACCCTGGACGGCTATATTGCGATCGCCGCAGGAGGACACGGGCTGCGTGTGAAAACTGCAGAGCTGCTCGGCATTGATGACCCTTCCCTGCGCGAGCCCGGGTTCGTACCCGATAATATCCTGAGTTTCACTAACGGGATTCGAGCACAGGTTCAGGCAAAACTGCTGACCCGGTCCACCAGTGACTGGCTTGCGGACTTTGAACTCGCGGGATTGCCCGCCGGGGCGCTGCGACTGAAAGACGAGATTCTGGACGACGAGCAATGCTGGGCCAACGACTATCTGGTTCGCACCCATCACGAGTCCGTCGGCGACATGACCACCGTCGGCCCTGCGGTACATTTCGATGAGACGCCACTCGCCGCAGCCAGACCATCGCCGATGCTGGGTGAGCATACCCATGCCATTCTCACCCAGGCGGGGCTCCCGGACAGCGACATCGAAGCGATGCGTCAGGCCGGTGTCATTCGTGGCGTTTAGCCCTCGGTCTTTCATGGAAGTTCTGGCCGCACGCTGTGCCGTCCGGAAAACTTCCCGGCACGACAACGGCGTGGCCGACCCGGGCACGCTAAGGGCTTTCATGGAAGTTCCGCTGATACGATGTGCCGGCGTGAGCATGTTCTTGCACGACTACAGCGTGCCTGAGACAGGCACGTTCAGGGCTGCAAAGACCCTTGTGTGGCTAACCCTCTTTGCAATCATGATTCTGGCTGTGATGACAGCACAGGGCGCTGGCATGGACCATGAGCGCAAACGGATCACGCTATCGCTGACTTCCGAGCCTCCCAGCCTCGACAGCTCGCTCTCCCAGGACACCACCAGCAATTTTGTCCTGACCCTGACCAGCGAGGGCCTCGTCCGTATTGATGCCAAAGGCAGAGTGTTTCCGGGCGTCGCGGAACGATGGGAACTCCGTGAACGCGGTGCGCGTTTCTTCCTGCGCAAGGACGCCCGATGGGCGGATGGCAAGCCAGTCACGGCCCACGATTTCGTCTTTTCCTGGCGCCGGCTGGTGGACCCGAAGACAGCCGCTTCCGGGTCAACGTTCTTCGCATACACCATCGAACACGCAGAGGACATCATCGCCGGCAAGCTGCCCCCGGATGCGCTGTCCGTCACCGCCATGGATGACCACACGCTTGATGTGACCACCAGCCGTCCGGTCCCATACTTCCTGAACATCATTGCCGGTACGGCCTATCGTCCCTTGCGGGAGTCGTTCGTCAATGCCCAGCACGGCCGATACGGGGCGGACGCGGCCAATCTCCTGTCCAACGGGCCGTTCATCCTGGACAGTTGGATTCACAATTCATCGATGCGCCTTAACAGGAACGAGCAGTACTGGGCGCGGGATGAGATCAGGCTGGCCGGGATGGACATCGGCTATATTACGGCCGACACCCGTTCCCTGATGAATCTGTTCAAAAGCGGCGAACTGGCTGCGCTACGGCTGGATGAGAACATCTTGAAGGACGCAGCCGCGACCGGCGCCCGGATTCGCAGTGCGCCCACCAACTGCCCTGCCTGGATGCTGATCAATGTACGGCCGGACCGGGTCACCCATTCGACCAAACTACGCGCCGCGCTCGCCATGGCATTTGACCGGGACGGCTACGTGAACAATATCGTCGGATTGCCTGGCACGAGAAAGGCCGACTCCGTTTTCACCACTTACCTGCAGGGCGTTCGCGGCCCCTTCCTCCGGGAGTACCCGGCGCCTGAGATCGACTTTGACCCCGCCCGGGCACGAGCCCTGCTGGCAGAATCGCTGCAGGCACTGGGGCTCGCAACCCTGCCGCCCCTGATCCTGCTGGCGAACGAGACCCGACAGATTGAAGCCGAGTTCATTCAGTCGCAAATCGGCCGGGCCCTCGGGATCGAGATCCGGGTAGACAAGCAGACCTTCAAACAGGCGATCGACAAAATGCAGAAGGGAGACTTTGACCTCGCCCGGGCCGCGTTCTGCGGGGCGCCCTTCCGGACCCTGTATTCTTTGCCGGCATCTTTGACTCGGCGAGTCCATACAACAATGGTGGCTATCAAAGCGAGCGGTACGATGAACTGATGGCGATCACCCACAACAGTGGTGACCCACTGATCCGAATGAACGCGTTCTCGGAAATGCAGCAGATCCTGTTTGAAGACCTGCCCATTATACCCACCCACCAGTACTCCTGGATCTATCTGCAGGACCCGGATGTCGATGGACTGATCAGATTTCCCGTTGTCGATTTTTCCCGCGGCCACCTCCTCACCGACTGATAAATAGGGTCAGATAAATAGGGTCAGAGTCGAATTTACATTTGTAAATTCGACTCTGACCCTATTTATCGACCCTATTTATTGGAAATCGGAGGAAGAGGTTTCGATATCGCCCCAGCGAGCTCGATCCGCTGCGCGCAGGTTGCTCATCACCCGCGGATTGTCGTCCAGAATCAGTGTCTGACGTGATTCTGCGGTGTAGCGTGGCCATGCTGGCAGGCCTGCGCCATTAGGGTCTCCGGTTCTTGCAAACTGGATGACAGTATTCGACCAGTCGTTCGCCAATCGACGTACCACGGGGTCATGCGGATCGTACCAATAGGCGGTTTCCGGTAATTCACGCGCAAACTGGTTAAAGGTAAAAGCAATTTCAGCAGCATGGGTTGCGCCAAGGCCCGGCAAACGTTGCACCGGAAGGTCGAACCGGTACAACCAACCGCCCGGACCAGCAGCACTTGCCCTGACTGCAACATTCAAAGCGCTTCGCGCTAACTCATCGTTCCACACCCGCTCGAAAATCTGTGTGCTGTCGTCTTCCGGAAATGCAGCTTCAAGTGATGCAATATATTGCTTGCCATCCACGCCCTCCAGGATATTACTCGCGACTAACTCAATCACCAGTCCATGCAAAAACCTGGGGATCAGATATGCGAACAACTTGCCCTCATCACGGTTGCTACCGGCAATCAGCGGCACACCGGTGACGCCTCGATCGAGGATGGCGTCCTTCACGCTGCGAGTGACAACCGTGCCATCGATACTTCCGGGGTCACCCCAATCAAACGCGGCCTGGGCGCGAAGTAATGGTTCGATTGGCAGGGTCTGTAGCTTGTCAAGCAACTCCCCTTCATCTACACCCAGTTCTTTCGCCAGCATCGCTCGGGCATCAATCGGAGGTCTGTTGACGGCCCCGCCACTGTGTGAAATCGCCCTGTGATAGAGCCCGTCAGCAGAAGGGGCTGACATGATCGCCATGACGGCCTGCCCACCGGCAGATTCCCCAAAGATGGTGACGTTGTCCTGGTCGCCCCCAAAGTCTGAAATGTTGTCGCGCACCCATCTCAAGGCCTGAATCTGATCTCTTATACCGTTATTGGCAGATCCGTCAAACTCATCGCCATAGTCAGAGAGATCAAGAAAGCCGAGCATGCCCACCCGGAAATTGATCGCCACGACCACGACGTTACCCTGTTCTGCGAGAATTGAACCATCAGTGTTGTTGGCAGAACCCGAGGACGAACCACCATGTATCCACACCAGCACCGGCCGCACCTGCCCGTCCGCGGATGGTGTGAAGATGTTCAGGTACAGGCAGTCTTCCGATCGCGTAAATCTGTCTCGGCCGAGTGATACCGGGGGGTCATCCTGAATACAGATATCAGGAAAGTCTGTAGCGTCTACCGCTGCCTGTGACTCACCCAGGGGCTCAGGTGGTTTGAAACGTCTCTGACCGACCGGCGCGCGCGCATACGGTAAGCCAAGAAACGCCATCGAATCGCCATTGCTGAGCCCCGTCACCGCGCCCCTTCGGGTGTTAATGGTCACCCGTTCCGGCCAGTCAAGAAGGTAACGAGTCGCCGAGGTCATCTCAATGGGCGCCGCTTGCTGCTGGCTGTACCACCAGACGCCTGCGACCACCACCAGCAGCAGCGCCACCATACCGAACGTGATCTTCCTGACGGAAACGCCATCTCTGCGATCTGTATCGTCACTATCTATGGCCATATGTACCCCTTGCCCGTTTAAAACTCTGATCAAGTGTACTCTTCGCAACAGCAACACGGAGGCGCCCGCAGAAATTGCGAAAGCGCTTCATTTCGCGATGTTTCCAGGACGACGTCAATGCGGCTATCACGGAAGAAGGCCTTGATCAGATGACCCCTCGATACCGTTAGTGGTGTTTCCGATGTTACATTAGAGCCGGTTATGTCTGGCCGGAGTCAAGGGTTATTTCCCCGCCACTGCAAAAAATGAGACTGTGTGCGGTAACGGACTCACGTTCCGACGGTATCACACAGACCGTCACCAACCGACATGGTGAGGGCACAGCAGAAGGTTCAACGCTGCAGACCCAGGTTATCTTTCAGACGGCGGGAATGGGTTCAGCAAACATGACCTGCCAACGATCCAGGACCAGAGTATGCGGCCATACTGTTTCTGGCGTGCAGCCTGTGTCGCGACCCCGGCTTGGCCTGGAGATTCATTCCGCAGCCAACAGACTTCGCGACATTGGTTCTGGCACCTGGTCCTGAACCCCTGCCTGATTGTTTCCGCCCGGGAATTCGCGTATTTTTCGAGGCATCGTATTTGTCGCTGGAGAAGCAGCATGGTCTGGGAACCGGAAATTGAAGAACTCAAACTTCGTCGGGAGTTTGCGGCTCGAATGGGCGGTGAAGAGAGCGTCGCTTTCCAGCACGGTCGGGGCAAGTTGACTATTCGTGAACGCATCGACCGCATAACGGACAAGGGTACATTCAAAGAAATCGGTGGCCTCACCGGCGCCGCCACCTACGAAAACAATAAACTGGTCAACGTGAAACCCTCCACATCCGCCATTGGGTTGTGCGAGATGAATGGGCGCAAGGTGGTACTCAACGGTGATGACTTCACCGTGCGCGGGGTGGGCAGCATTGGCAATAAGGCGGGCTTTGCACAGAAAATGGCGAAGGACTGGCGATTGCCTTACGTACGCATGCTGGATGCACCCGGGGGCAGCGTGAAGACGTTCGAAACCATTGGCCGAACCTATATCCCGACCAATCCGGTGACCCCCGGGATCGAGCAGCTTCTGTGTCAGGTTCCAGTGGTCTCTGCGGCGCTCGGTTCCGTAGCCGGACTACCGGCAGTGGATGCCTGTCTGTCACACTTCAGCGTGATGGTGAAGGGGCTGTCCCAGGTTTTCCCCGGTGGACCGCCGGTGGTGAAAGCCGCCCTCGGCATAGACATCACCAAGGAAGAACTGGGTGATGAGCGGACCCAGGTATTCGGTACGGGAGTAATCGATCATCTTGCCGAGAGTGAAGACGATGCCTTCGAGGCCATCCGGAGATTCCTAAGCTACCTGCCAAGCAATGTATGGGAGATGGCACCGAGGATAGACACCGGTGACGACCCAGAGCGTCGGGAAGAGTCCTTGTTGTCGGCAATTCCTCGCAATAAGCGCAGGGCTTATGACGCCTACAAGATACTTGAGGCCGTGCTCGATAAAGACTCCTTTTTTGAACTCACCGCCAACTATGGCCGCTCCCGGATTGTTGGGCTGGGTCGGATCAACGGCTATTCAACGGGAATCATGATCAACAATCCCAAACGACTCGGTGGGTCAATGGATGTAGCGGCGGGGACCAAGGTCATTCGTTTCCTCCAGCTATGCGACACCTTTCACCTTCCCATGGTGTACCTTGCAGACGAACCTGGATTCATGGTCGGCATAGAGCAACAGCGGCAGGGCATATTGCGGGCCGGTGCCAAGATGCTGACCGCGACCTTGCGAACACAGATGCCCTGGATCTCTGTCATAATCCGACAACTTTACGGTGTCGCAGGGCAATGCCATGACCGTCCAAGCGGCATGTTCAAGCGTGTTGCCTGGCCCTCCGGCCATTGGGGATCAATGCACATCTCCGGTGGCGTCTCGGCGGCATACAAGCGCGTGATTGCAGAATCCGATGACCCGGTTGCCAAAGAAAAGGAGATCGAAGCCCAACTCAATCTGCTCGCATCGCCGTTTCGGACAGCTGAGGCATTTAATATCGAAGACATCATGGACCCGCGAGATACCCGTCCCATGCTGGCCGAGTTTATCGAGATGGCGCAACCCATGCTGCAAAGTCAGTTGGGGCCAACATCTACGCCATATATGCCATGAATATGCAGGGGGCCAGCACAGGATCGGCCCACAGGTGCAGCCCGGTTACGGCACTACACCTACTGACCACCACAACTCGCGCTGACCCCGGTCGGCATCACTTTCAATACGGACCGTGCGGTCGATGATCAGCGCCTCGAGTTTACCTGCTTCATATCGCGGCCAGTGCGGCAGGCCACTGCCGTTAGGCTCACCTGTCCTGGCGGGCGGCTAGCGATCACAACAAACCGAACTCGCAGAGGACCCTGTTCCAGATGGCAACACCTGATGCAGTCTTTCCTCAAAGCAATTCGCAATCGTACAGCTTGAATTTCGCATCATCACTCATCAGCTTTGTCTTCTGGGCAATGCTCTGAGAGCCCTCTGCGTGCCGGGGTCGGGCACGCCGTTGTCGTGCCGGGAAGTTTTCCGGACGGCACAGCGTGCGGCCAGAACTTCCATGAAAGCCGTCAGCGTGCCCGTATTAGTCACGCCGTAATCGTACGGGGAAGTGCTCACGCTGGCACCTCGTACCAGTGAACTTCCATGAAAGCCCTTAGCGTGCCCGGGTCGACCACGCCGTTGTCGTGCCGGGAAGTTTTCCGGACGGCACAGCGTGCGGCCGGAACTTCCATGAAAGACCAATCCAACCATAGTTGGTCTTATTGGTCTACTTCTGGTAAGGGCGAAGATGGCGGTCGGTAGTGGTGGCCCGGCCGGATACGGGCCAGAATCTCCTTCGCCTGCTGCCTATGGGTCGCCGTCGGCCCGATTCCGGCCTCCTGCATCTTCATGGCAAGCCGGTCGCCTTCCTGTAGCTCAATGGCGGCTTCCAGCAGGTCCAGACGATGCTGCATGCGACGGTCCAGGGCGTCATTGAGGCGCCCCGATGCGCGACTCAGGAGGTCACGGAGCCTTGCGATCTCATGGGAGAATCGGGCGTTCTCCGAACGCTCCCGGGCGAGGTGCCGTTCAAGATCAACGATTTTCTCCGCGATCTCACCGGCAAGGTCAGCCCTATCACTTGCCAGCGCCTGCCTCGCGTACGCTTCAAACTCCGCAATGCGCGCCTGTAATCCAGCCTCGTCACGCTGGCGTGCCCGCTCATCGGCCATCAGCCCCGTCAGTTCGCGTCGGGCTTGCCTGATGTCGGCCTGGGATGCGTTCAGCCAAAAATCTCTCATATCGATCCACTCGCATGACATATTATGTCAACTCTCGCGCACTGGACATAATCTGTCAAGTCACGCAGTCGAGCCGCCATCGGCCATATAGACTGACCCGGTGACGAAGCTACTGTCATCACTGGCAAGAAACAGCATCACCTTCGCGATATCTTCCGGCGTCGCATAGCGGCCGAGGGGGATGCTCGCCTCCATTTGTGCCTTCGCCGCCGCCCCATGGCCTGGCGCTATCCCCTCCTCGATGCTTCTCATCATGCGGGTATCGACCGGCGACGGGTTGACGGTATTGACTCGAATTCCCTTCGGCGCGCATTCCTTTGCTGCCGATCGCATCAGCCCGATCACCGCATGCTTGCTGGTCACATAGGGAGCGAAGTTTCCCGACCCACCCACGCCCGCTACGCTTGAAGTGATCACAATGCTGCCACCACCGCGCTTTTCCATGGCCGGAATCACGCTTTTCAGGCCCAGGAACGGACCTTTGACATTAACGGCCATGACCTGGTCGAACTTCGCCTCGTCATACTCCGTGATGGGCGCAACATCGCCCTCGACCCCGGCATTGGCAAGAAAGATGTCGATGCCGCCAAACTTCTCGATCGCCGTCGCCACCATCGCCTCGTTGTCTGCCGCTCGGGTCACGTCGGCCACGCAGTAGCTGACCTTGTTGCTCCCGAGTTCACTACAGGCTTCACGCAACGTGCCTTCATCAAGGTCCACCAGCAAAACGTCAGCGCCCTGCTCAAGAAAACACCGACCTGCCGCCCTGCCTATGCCACCGGCCCCGCCGGTGATGACTGCTACCTTTCCCATGAGTCTCGTCATTGATCACCTGCCCTGTCTGGTCGTAAGAAATTTCAAGCATAACCCACCATGCCGGACCGCCAAACCAGCCGGCCCGAGTGACTGGCTACAATACTCCGCCACGGGAAATCAGGTACACTTTCCTTCTGATTCTGTCTCCCATTCATCTGAGAGGAATTCACAATGCCAAACCAACGCTTTAGCGCACCCGACCTCAGTGATGCAGTGCTCGAAAAAGTGGGGCCGTATCAACTGGCACTGGTTCATCGAAACGTCGGTACCGATGGGGGGCCCACCCTTCATGTGTTCGGGCCGGTGGCGGGCGCCGACACCGAAATCCTGCGGTTCGACTGTTTCCGGAAAGCGCCCCACTATCATCTCGGGATATCGTACCGGGACACGCCGGTGCAGCCGATTGAGCACCAGGAGCCACTGGCCTGGGTACTCTCGGAGCTTAGCGAGCGGTTCCCCGATTACCTTGCTCGCGCCGAGGCTGGAAACGAACTACCGGATAACTGGGGTCAAACGACCTCTACCGCCGCGAAACGACTTCTGGCTGAAAGGGCGACGTCCGCCGATTGACGCCCTGGGTACCACGGTGCTGGGTACCACGTTTGTTGGCTACCACGTCAATGCACCTCATCCCCGCAGCACCGCAGTGGGCAGTTTCACCCGTATGAGAATCAGCCATCCACCTTGGTGAACGTCTTGACGCCGGTTCCGCCGGGCGCCATGAACTTGCCGATGCTCGCATTGAATCCTGATTCCGCCCGCCAGCGAAGGTAAGCGCGCTGATTCTCGGCTGAGGCCCAGATCTCATAAAACAGGATGTGACCGGGATTGCGCTGATCCACGTAGATGTCAAACAACAGGCAGCCTTCCCAATTACGGGTGTCCGGTGCCGCCTCGATCATGACCGCCAGGAATTCCTCGGCCATCTCCGGATTGACCTGCAGGTCAATGGTGACGAACAACGCATCGTCAGGGGTTGTGAGCGCCGGGCCTTCAGGCTGAATGGACTGACAGCCAGCCAGCATCAGGCCACACACGGTGAGCCAAAGCAGCTTCTTCATGTTTCGATCCTTATCCTGGCACGGGGACATGCCCGCCCGCCGATTGAACCACATCCGGGATCAAACCGCCCGCGCCACCGGCAGATTGCCTGATACACTTTTGACCGCCAGGGCCTGTCAGCCTCTGGATGCGCTCGCTGATTGAAGCATCACAAAGCGATGATAGGCGCCATCCTCGCGCGCCATCAAGCCATCGTGGCTGCCCTGCTCGATGATCTTCCCATCCTGCAGAAAGACGATCTTGTCGGCGTTCGCAATGGTGGACAGGCGGTGCGCAATGATGATGACCAGGCGGTCCTTCGCGGCCTCCTGCAGCGCCTGCACCAGATAGGATTCGGTCTCCGGGTCCAGTGCAGAAGTGGGTTCATCCAGAATCAACACGCTGGCGGGCTTGATCAGGCCGCGGGCAATAGCGATTCGCTGCTTCTGGCCTACCGAGATCTTGCTGGTCACCGTGCCGAGCGGCGTGTCATAGCCCTCCGGCAGGGACGTAATGAAATCATGGGCACCTGCGACCCGCGCGACCCGCTCTACTTCCTCGTCCGTGGCGGACGGATGGCCGTAGCGGATGTTGTCGCGGATGGAGTCCGAGAAAAGCTGCGTCTCCTGGAACACATAGGCCACCTCATTACGCAGGCTGCGCAACGAGTACTCTTTCACGTTCCGCCCGTCCACCTGAATAGCGCCGTGGCTGGGTTCATGGTAACCCGGAATCAGATACGCGAGGCTGGTCTTGCCAGCCCCGGTCGGCCCTACCAGCGCGGTAATCTCCCCGACCGAGAACGTAACACTGATATCCGTGAGCGCCTGTCTGCCATCGGGATAGGCCATGCTCACGTCGGACAGTTCAATGCCTTCACGGATCGCCTGCAGTTCAGCGCCCTCCCGGTCCGACTCGCTCGGCAGATCCATCAGAAAAAACACCCGACGAATACCCGGGATGTCCGCCTGAATGCGAATCCAGAGGTAGGGAAGCGCCGTCACCGCACCGGACAGCCAGGCATAATAATAAAACAGCACACCGTAGTCGCCGGGCGTCAGCACACCCTCGATGACCCTGGAACTGATGAAGTAGAACGCGATGATCCCCAGCAGCCCCCTCGCCATTCCGTTAGCGACGCCATACAGTACCCGAACAAAGACCTCCGCCCGATAACGTTTGAAAGACTCATCGCTGTGCCCGCGAAAGCGTTGCCGCTCACGCTTGTTACCACCAAGACTCTGCACCGCCAGCACGTTGCTCATGCCCTCTTCGATGTTCCCCGTCGTGACCGAGCCTGCCGCCCGGCTCGCCTGGCTCCTGCGGCGCATGGCGCGCGGAAAAGGAAGCATAGCCAGGAACTGCAGAGGCAGAATGCACAGCGCCAGCCAGACGATCTCCGGTGCCTGCCCGTAGTTGAACGACATCACCAGAAGCACCAGCGCCCCCGTAAAAACGGCGCCAATCGGGGACATGATGGTCTGAAAGAAGACATTGGTCAGGGCCGGCGTGTCATACATCACTCGATACAGGCTGTCGCCGATCCGCTGATCATTCAGCATCGGCAGCGGCAACATCTGAATGCGCTCAAAAAGCTGGGAACGCAGCAGATGGTTCAGTGCCTGGCTGAGCCGGAGCTGCAAGCGGAACTCGATAAAACCGAGCAGACCGGCAAACTTGCTGAAGGCTGCATTGGCCTCGTTCTCGGTCTGGGTCGCGGTGTCGTGTCCCTGGGCCATGGACGCATCGGTGGTATCTGCAGAGCCGCCGCCCGAACCGAAGCCGCCGATCAGCACCACCATGGAAATACCGAGGATCAACACCCAGACCATCATCTCGAACGGCGTCCTGCCATCCAGAAAGGTCACAAAGGGCGCAAAGTAAGACGGGAACGCCTCGGGGCTGACGGCCTGTTGCAGAATCACGTTGTCGATCACGATCTTGATCGGCCACGGCAGAATCAGAGGCGTCATGAGAGAGATGGCGAACAACAGGAACTTGATGGAAAAACGAACAGGAAAGAATCGAATGTACGAGATCGCTCGCCCCACCAGTCGGCAGGTCTGCCTGAAATTGAGGTCTGTCTCCAGGTCCAGTGTACTGGCTGCTGAGTCCAGCGCTTTTTCTCGTTCGCTGAGGCTTGGCACCCTGGGCAGAGTCGCTTCGCTCACTGGTCTGCCTCCGTTTGCCGATGTGACAGGGTGGCCTCGGTCGTCACAAACCGACGGTAGCGCCCCTCCGGGATCAGCATCAATTCATCATGACTGCCCCGTTCGATGATGCGTCCCTGGTCGAGGTACAGAATCTGGTCCGCCTTTGCGATGGTGGAGATCCGATGGGTGATCAGGAAGATCACGCGGCCCCGGCCCCATTGCCCAAGTCGTTCGAGTACCCGATGTTCTGTCTCGGCATCGAGCGCCGCCGTCGGCTCATCCAGGATTAGAATGGGGGCGTTCTTGACGATAGCCCTGGCCATCGAAAGCCGCTGTCGCTGGCCGGTCGACAGGCGGCCACCGCGATCACTCAGCATCGTATCCAGCCCTTCCGGCAGCGCCTCAATGTAATCGTCTGCGCAAGCGACGTGAGCCGCACTCAATATCTCCTCATCGGTTGCATCCGGCGCAACATACCGAATGTTGTCACGGACGCTCATGCCAAACAGCACGTTCTCCTGCAGCGCGATGGCAACCGCCGCCCGCAGGCTTTCCACGTCGAGCGCACGCAGGTCATTGCCGTCAATACTCACGGCGCCGGAATCCGGGTCAAACAGCCGGGTCAGCAGGCTGACGAGGGTGCTCTTGCCACAGCCCGTGGGGCCCACGATCGCCGTGATGGAACTGGCCGGTGCCGTGAAGCTGATGTCCTGCAGCACCGGCCGGTCCGCATGGTAGGCAAAACTCACCTGATCAAACCGGATCTCTTTGCGAAACGGTGGCATGATCAGTGGGTCTTCGGCATTCTGAACTTCCGGTTCGATGTCCAGAATCTCGAACACCCGGTCAAGCCCCATGGCCATATCCTGGGCCGTGGTCCAGTCCCTCACCAGGCCCCGCACCTGGTTGCTGGACTTAAAGAGCTCGCCCTGGGCAAACTGAAACGCCGCCAGGTTCCAGCGCGAATAGGACAAGCCCACCAGGGCAATCAAAATGGCGGCAAAGGTCTCCCGATTGTTGCTGGCCCAGATGGCCATCAGAAATTCCCCTGACAGTAATATGATGGCAGCCATCGTAAACATCATGATGCCCACCACCGCCACCAGGGACCGGACGCGATGGGCTGCGTTGAACGCGACCGCACTGTCCTGCTCAAAGCGGCGCTGTTCATCCTCTTCCCGGCCATAGGCCTTGATGACCCGAATGGCACCGAGGACCTCCTGGATGCGCGACGTCAGATCGGAGTTGGTCTCCCGTGCCAGCAGCGAGCGGGACCGAACCCTGGGTGAAAACCAGAACGCCCACGCCACGGCCAGCAGCGCAATCGTGACCCCCATCAGGCCCAGAATCGGGTCCAGGGCGGCGACAAACATGAGGGTGATCGTGTACTGGGTGAGCTGGGTGACTACATTGATGAGCATGCCGATGATTGCCGTCACCTGGGCAGAATCCTGATAGATTCTATAGACGGAGTCACCCACCCGATGGTCTCCATGATAGCGTAGCGAAAGCTGATGCCAGCGCTCCACCAGCGCCATGCGCAGGTCCTGATTGATCTGCTGCATGATCCAGACATTGTAGTACGGCAACGCCACCGTAAACGGAAAGGTCAGCAGCCCGACGATCACCGTGATCCAGATGTAAACCCACTGCAGTTCCTGGCGCTGGGCGACTTCCAGCGCCTCAACCGAACCACTGGCGAGTTCCGGCCGACTGATGAAATCTGCCAGAAACGGGGTCAGAGGTTTTGCTTGCAGAATGGACTGATTGAGCAGGTCAACGGTAAAAAGGGCCATGACGATCCCGACCATCATCGATGCCCACACGATGATGTAGTAATAGACCAGGTGACAACCCACGCGAAAGCGAAACTGGAGCTGACCGCCTTCGATCCGGTATTGCAGCAGCCACAGGCACAGACACCCAAAGCTCACCAGCCCGGTATGCACATTGTCCTGCCAGCCCTGGACCACCAGAATAGCGAACAGATTGGCCGCGGAGCCAATCAGAATCAGCGCCACCGCACAGCCGACGAACGTCCGACCCTTCGAAAGCATCAGCGCCCACACCAGCAGCGCCATCGCCACCGTGGCATAGAGCAGCAGATCCTGCTGCCATGAGACGCCGCCCGAGATCCAGCCAGCCGTGGGCCCAACCAGCAACAGCCCCGTCACCAGGAACGGGACATAGTGATAGCTCCACTCCCCTTGACGCCCCGACCAGGAAGCCATGGTGATGCCACGCTCACGCCAGTACCCCAGCACCATGGGCAGCAGATACGGCCAGGTGCGAAGAAAGACCCGCATCACATCCACGAAACCGCGCACATCCGGCCCGTCTGAGCGGAGCCGGTTGGCCGGAATCTCGCCGTCTCCCCAGACCGGGATGGCCGCCAGACGTCGCTGGTCTTTGGTGTTCTCCGTGTCAGCTACCGACATCAAACAATCCTCAACAATCGCAGGATTAAAACATGCCCCACGGTGGCGAATAAGGCGCGCTGGGAGCTCGTTGATATGAACATCACCCATTTCTGATCAGGCCACGGACGCAAGCTCACCAGTCCGCGCTCGTCCGAAAGTTGACCCCGGTCAACACGGTATGGATTTGATCGAGTAATCATGCCCGGACCCTATCAATGCAACGCTTCGCCGACGAGCTCCGAAATTCCGGCTTGATCATGGATTCACGACGCCGGCAAAGCCTGAACCTGCCTGTCGGCAAGGAGATAGCGATGACCGATACTACAATCGACAAGCCAATTGACAAAGCAAACAGCAAGACGAAGACCAAAGCAAAGAAGACCGAGGCAAGGAAGCAAGCGCCGTCGAACGGGATATTGATGCCTGTTGGATTCGGTTCCCCGGCATCAGCAGATCAGCCCACAGAAAGTGGTCTGGCGGCCTCGATCTATCCCCGAAGCTCAACGACCGCCAGCATCAGCTTTCTCACGGATCGAAAGCCACTCGAAGCCATGCTGCCCAAAGGCAAGCAGCTTGAGCTTCGGGGCGAACCAACCCTGACTGTAACGGCCATCTATGGTGCCGGCGACCTGCGTGCATGGGCCGGCAAGACCTACGAGATCGTCATGGTGAGCATTCCCGTGACATTCAACGGCAAGACACGTCAGGTCCACGGCGAGTTCGCACCCATCGTTCTCGAGAACCTGGCAGACCCCATTATTGCCGGCAGGGAACTGCTCGGCTGGTCAAAGGTGTACGCGGAGATCGAGCCACCCAGAGTGGTGAATGACTGCCTGCACAGTGTCGCCGGCTGGGGCGGCTTCAACTTCATGGACCTGCGAATCAAACATTTGAAGGAACTGACGGCGGCAGACATCAAACGCCGGCAACAGCAAGCCCGCAGCGCAACCCTGAGCGAGGGCTCCATTCATCACAAGTACATCCGCCGCACGGGAACGCTGGATGAAGCAGACGCCGACTATCTGACCATGAGTACCAGCGTCAACGCACCCGAAACCCGGGTCAGGAGTTTTGGTACCTGGACCGGTGAAGGATCGATCGAGTTCCATGCCGGAACATGGCGCGAATTGCCCATGATGATCAGACCGGCCATCAATGCCCTGGCTCGATTAAAGGTCAAACAGGTTCTGCGCGCGGAAATCACCAAAACCGAGATGATCAGCAGCGGCGGAATGGGTAGAACCATCATCCTGGAATGAAGCGTCAGGCTCCGGTTGCCCCGTCCGCGAGGATTTGGTGATTATCCTGCAGCCAGTCCCGCTGGGCGCGGGTCTCCGGCACGTTTACGCCTCTGGCCCGTGAGACCCGCTCGATGGCGGCGGATGACGTAAGCCCCGCCCTGATCAGCAGCGCGATGGCAAACAGCCCGCTCCTGCCAATGCCGCCCCAGCAGTGCACCAGCAGATGACCGCCACGGTCAATGTAGGTATAGCTGGCGTCGATCAGCTCGACAAAATCAGCAACAGGCCAGGGTACGTCCCGGTCTCTGATCGGGAAGCTCTGATAGTCGACGCCATAGTGACCGCATAGATACGCTTCGGTGCCAAGCCCGAGGTCACGCATCTCAAGGGGGTCCAGCAGCGACACCACGCGGGTCACGCCGAGGCTCGCGAGGTGGCTCACGTTTTCCGCGAGGTAGTTGCCACCCGTGGGCCTTCCCATCATGGACAGCCGCCCCATCCCGACGGGGCCGATCAGAAAAGGCTGAACGATACGGGGCATCAGTCAGCCCCGGGTACGCCGTCAGACCAGCTACTGCCAGAAACGCTCGGACTTGAGCCAGGCGCGGATCGGGTATTCCTCACCGGTCAGCATGTCTGAGGCCGGCGATGCCAGAAAGACGGCGAGGTCTGCAACGTTCTCCGGATCAGGCGTCAGCGCAAGGCGTGGCACCGGGTTGCCCTCCTTGTCCGTGGCCGGCGGGATGATGTTATACGACTTCAATTCGTCCGTCGCGATCAGCCCCGGCAGGATACAGTTGACGTTGATATTGTACCGTGACCACATCATCGCGAGGTTATTGGTCAGGCTCCGCACGGCGGCCTTGGCTGCAGAATAATGCAGCTGACCCGGGTTTCCCTTGCTGCCCGCGGTCGATGAAATATTGATGATCTTACCGCCCTGCTGCTTGATCATCTGCCTGCCGGCGGACATGCAGCAGACAAAACACCCCGTGAGGTTCTGTTCGATGATGTCCTTCCACTCGTCCAGAGGCGTATCTTCTGCCGCATGGCTTTTGCCCCATCGACCGGCGTTGTTCACGATGACGTCGAGCGCACCGAAACGATCAACGGTTTGCGCGACCATGCTGTCGACCTGCTGTTCATCGGTGATGTCAACCGCGACCGCCATGGCCTTGCCACCGGCCTGCTCCACCTGAGCCACCATCTTCTCGCAGTTCTCAAGATTGCGGCTCGCAACCACCACATTGGCACCCGCCTCGGCGTACTGCAGCACCATGGACCTGCCAAGGCCGCCTGCACCGCCGGTGATGATCGCGGTCTTCCCATCCAGCCTGAAACTCGACATATTCTTCTCCCCTATTGATTTCTGCTTGCGAAGCCATCCCGCAGCACCACTGGTACCTGGCCGACGGTAATCAACGATTCAACACAATCCCGTATTGACTCATCCAATGACCTGAACCCGACGCCCGTGGCTGCCCGCACCCGGTCATTACGCAGGTCAGTGCCCCAGTAAACCGCAAGCCTCTCAGCCCGACGTTGCAGGCCCTTCTCGTCCAGGTTCTCGGTCAGGTCCGGTGTCGAATAGCCCAGTTCCGGAAGCAGACGATCAATGGCACGACATACGTCCTCAATGTTGATCCGGTCCGTGGAGTAAGCGATGTAGCGCTCGCCGTTGCTGACAAACACGCTCTCCAGCAACCCGATGTGACAGGCGGCATCGTCCCGGACATCCACGGTATGCCAGGGCCGATAGCCGTGTACGGCGGGATTGCACTCCCCCAGCAGCATCAGCTCAATGAGATGCTGCCACGGACCCATGTTCTTCTGATGGCGCGACTGAATCGGCCCGACATTGTCAGCTGGACAGCAGGTAATGGCATCCCACCTGCCTTGCTTCTCAGCCGCTGCTGCAAACGCCCGCTCCGCCTGTACCTTGCCTATTGAGTAACCGGAGCGCCGCGGATTCTGGTCGTCAGGGAAACGGTCTTCATAGATGACCGGCCTCGCCTTCATCTCGTCAAAGTTGCTTTCGGACACGACTGCCGCCACGCTGGAGGTCACAATGATCCTTGAAACCGTCTCGGAATCATCAATGCTTTTGGCGATGTGGTCACAGACCATCTGCACGTAGTCCGTGTCTCCGTAATTACTGACATGGGAAATGTGGGCCACACCATGGCAACCCTTGAAAATGTCATCGAAACAGCCGGCGTTGTCCAGATTGGCCGAGTGCAGGGTGAGCCGCCCGCTGGCATGACCGGGCAGCGCCTTCAAAAACCCGACCCTCTCGTCATCCGAGGCATCCCGGACACAGGCCCGCACCCGATAGCCCTTGTCGAGCAGTTGCCTGGCTACCCAGCCACCGATGAAACCGGCAGCGCCGGTGACGGCCACGGTACCGCCTTTGGGAATTGGGGGCATCGGTTATTCCTCGGAAAAGTGATCTAGGTTGCCCGGATCATAACGAACCGGCACGAGCCATGGCGAATTGGCACAGCGGGCAGTCACCCAAAACCCTTGTCAGGCGGGTGGCAGCCGACCGAGAAGGGGCACCACCGCGGCGTGATCGCCGGCCGGGACGCCCGCAAGCTGGGCCTGGGTCTCCGCCAGGATGGTACGGTTTCGGAGTTCGCTGCGTCGAATCCTGGCTTCACTCCAGCCGTCCGGCTGCGGCGTGGCATAGGTCGCGACAGTGAAATCAGGGCCCAGAATCTGTGCGGCAAGCCACTCCGATCGGAATGCATGCCACGGCGTGGTCACGACACCCAGGTGATACCAGCTGCAGGGCTCAAGATATCGCGTTTTGGAAAAATAGAAATTCCCGAGGGTGTCTACCGACTCTTCCTCAAGCAGAATCACCGAAGAGGGAACACCATGATCCACGGCATAGTCATGCATCACTGCGGCCTCAGTCCGGCCCGGCCGCTTGTCCAGCTTCATTGAACAGCAACCGCTGACAATGATCTGCGGCGCGAGCCCCTGGTCATAGAGCCTGACTGCCGTATCCATGCGGGCACGAAACACCGGATCATCCGGGTCGGCACTGTGGCCGAGTACCAGCAGGACATCATGCATCAACAGGGGCCCCCGGCAGATCCACTACACAGATCCACTACACATCCACTACACATCCACTAAAGCGAAGCGAGAAAATGGTCGAGGCCCGCCTGGGATACGTCCATGTCCTGCTGGGGCGTACCGGAACTGGCGCCAATACCGCCCACACAATCACCATCGACCATCACCGGCAGGCCGCCGCCGACGGTACTGATGCGGCAACCGACTTCGGTATGGATGCCGAAGGCCAGGCTTCCGGGCACATTGACCGCGTTGTACTCATGGGTCGCCTTGCGGGCGGCGCCAGCCGTGAACGCCTTGTCCTGGGCCACGATAATGCTGTGCGCCTTGCCGCCATTCATGCGTTCGAAGGCAATGAGGTTGCCGGAGTCATCCGTGATTGCGATGCACATGGGCACACCGATCTCATCGGCCTTGGCCCTGGCCCCTTCAATCAGGACTCTGGCGTCTTCAATACTGAGGCGTTTTACACTGATCATCTGCTGCTCCTGTCTGGAAAAGGCCGACATGATAGTGCAATTGCCTCAACTAAATCGAATATCTGATGGAATGTTGATCCCGGACGCTGGCGGTCGTAGAGTCCAGACTTCAATCCGAAACAGCGCCCAGGGAACAACGATGACCTCCAGCAACTGGCAACCAGCGGCCATTCGGGTCGACCCGGATAGCGGGCACAAGCTCTTCAACACCCGCGCGGCAAAGGCTTCCGAGAAGATTCAGGGCAAAGGCTACTCGCCGATCAACGATGAATCACTCAAGACGCTGCCGCCAGAGCCAGCCGGGGCCGTATTCGATGCCCGGGAGCAGGCGAAGTATCGGGAATTCAAGGAAGCGCGGCAGGGCGCTGCGGACTATATGGCGATGGAGGGAGAATTCAGGCGCTACCTCGAGGACGTGTATTCCACTGACCCGGTCCCCCGTGAGGCATTGCAGGATGAGTGTGAGATCCTGGTGGTCGGTGCAGGCTTCGCCGGTCTGCTGCTCTGGCACAAGCTGCGGGCGGCCGGATTCACCGACGTGCGCTTCTGTGAAAAGGCCGGCGACGTGGGGGGGACCTGGTACTGGAATCGCTACCCCGGGATTGCATGCGACGTGGAGTCCTACAGCTACCTGCCACTGCTGGAAGAGATGGGCTACATCCCGACCATGAAGTTTGCCTCCGGCTTCGAGATCATGGAGTACTGCCAGCGAATGGCGGAGAAATTTGGCTTCTATGACCACTGCCTGTTCCACACGACCGTCGAGAAAACCGAATGGGATGAAACTAAAGGACGCTGGACCGTATTGACCGACCGGGGCGATGCCATGCACGCCCGTTTCGTGATCCTTGCCAATGGCATTCTGACCACGCCGAAGCTGGCGCGAATCAAGGGCATGGAGACCTTCGCGGGCGATGCATTTCACACCTCTCGCTGGAATTACGACATTGATCTCAAAGGTAAAAAAGCAGGCATCATCGGTACCGGCGCGACGGCCGTGCAGGTCATTCCGGAAATCGCGAAAGTCGTCGGCGAACTCTACGTGTTCCAGCGGACGCCGTCTTCCATCGATGTGCGGGACCAGCGAGAGACCACGGATGAGGAAATCGAGACCTGGAAGCATGAACCGGGCTGGGCCCAGGCGCGGCGTGCCCGTTTCGCCAGAATCTCTGCCGGGCGAACGGCCATGAAGGCCAACGATGACTATCTGGCCGGCAAAGTAGACGACTTCAAGGAACGTAAACAGCACAAGACCAGGCTGTCACCGGAAGAACTGATCCAGAAGCAACTCAACACCAACTTCCGAATCATGGAACAGATTCGCGCCCGGGTGGACGCCATCGTCAAGGACCCCAAAACGGCGGCGGCCCTGAAACCTTACTACCCCTACGGCTGCAAACGTCCCACTTTCCACGACGAATACCTGCCAACGTTCAACCTGCCCCACGTGACCCTGGTGGATACGGCGCCCCGGGGCGTCAGTGAGATCAATCAGCGTGGCGTGGTACACGATGGCGTGGAATATCCCGTGGATGTCCTGATCTATGCCACCGGCTTTCAGTGGATGGCGACCTCCACCTTCAACATGATCACCGGACGCCAGGGCCGAACCCTGAAAGAGAAGTGGCAGCAGGAAGGCACCCGGACTTTCCTGGGGTTGCACAGCCATGGCTTTCCGAACCTGTTCATTGTTTCCGGGCCCCAGGGAGGCGGCGGCAGCTTTAACTTCACCAACGCCATCGAGGAGCATGCCGACTATGTGGTCTGGATGCTGAAGAAAATGAGGCAGGACGGCAACCAGATCGTCGATGTCAGGCAGGAACCCGAGCAAGCCTATTCCGAGCACTGCCGACAGGCGGACGTCATGACTCGCCCGCTACGGGACTGTATCTCCTACTACAATGGTGAGGGCGATGCCGAACCGGGCAGCCTCGCCTATTACGGTGGTGGACAATGGCACAAATTCCGCATTGACGCCCAGAGTACGCTTGCGCCCTATCTGTTCGAATAACGCTGTTCGAATAACGCCGTTCGAATAACGCTGTTCGAGTAGCGCTGTTCGAGTAGCGCTGTTCGTACAGGCGCGAGCCTAACGGGGCAGTTGCCCCTGCACCCAGGTGTTGAAGTCACTGGGCTTGTCACGGGAGGGGTCATCAATCGGGCAGTTGGCGAGGCAGCCGTTACACTGCAGCCGTGCCGAGCCGCCGAAGGTCTTGGCCCTGGTATAGCTCACCGGGGACCGGTCGTGTGCACACCAGCGTACCAGCGCTCGCTCATAGACGTGCTTGGTAGGGTCCTTGCTGCTCAGGCGCACCTGTACGTCTTCCATCGAAGTCCGATAGTAGTCGCAATCATGCTCGATCAATGTTGTCATTCCCTCTTTCTACGACAATCCACCCAATGACTCAAGCTACCCAATGCATTGCCCAGAAGGCATTGAGCAGAATTTGGGTGATTTCCCGGATGTTTCATTATTCCCTGATCACCTGGATGGATATGATGGGCCCAAAATCTGGAGTCACGAATCATGCTTGAACTCGGCATCATTGCAGACGACCTGACCGGCGGGATGATGGTCGCGAGCCTGTTGGAACGTGAGGGTGTCCGCTGCCCACTGGTCACATCCACCGAGGCACTGGCGAACCTGGACCCCAATGCCAATGCGGTCGTGATCGGCCGTAAGATCCGGCTCATCCCCAGCGACCAGGCCTGCGCCGATGCGACCCGGTCCGCTCTGGCGCTGCGGGAAGCGGGCTGCAAACGAATCTACTACAAATACTGTGCGACGTTTGACTCCACCCCAAAAGGTAATATCGGGCCCATCGCAGAGGCACTGATGGCCGCTCTGGACACAGACCGCACGATCTTCTGCCCGGCATTCCCCGAATACAGTGTCACCGTCTTTCAGGGCAGGATGTTCCTCGGCGGTGTCATGCTCGGCGAATCAGCCAAGCAGCATGATCCTGTCACCCCCATGACCAACTCCAATCTGGTGGAAGTACTGGCGGCACAAAGCACGTCGCCTGTGGGGCTCATCTCCCATGGGGTGCTCGGCCGCGGCCGTGAAGCCGCTGCCGTCCAGATTCAGCGTCAGGTGGATCAGGGCACGGGGTTGTTCATCATTGACGCGGCTGACAATGACGATGTCACGGCCATTGCAGAGCTAACCAGTGAGTGGGCACTCACCACGGGCGCCGATGCCCTGCCGATGTACCTGGCGCGGACCTGGCTGCCGGCTGGCCAGAAGGTGGCCCAGCGGACATTATTGCCCCCCTCTCCGGGAAAAGAGGCGGTGCTGGCCGGCAGCTGTGCCAGCGGCACCCTGCGCCAACTGGAACACTTCGAGAAGTCTCACCCGGTGTATCGAATCGATCTGGTCGCCGCCGCATCGGATTCCCATATCACCAACAAGGTCCGCGACTGGGCAGCCCGGGAACTGCAAAACGGTCCAGTGGCGATCGCCACTTCCAGTGATGTTCCCGGTGTGGAACGGGCCCAGCAGGCGCTCGGCGTCGATGGCGCTGCGGCACTGGCGGACAAACTGCTCGGTCAGGCGGCCGAGGCCCTGCACGAACTGGGCGTCAGGAAGTTTGTAGTGGCGGGAGGCGAAACGTCGGGCCAGGTCATGAGTTCACTGGGCGTTGAACGGGTTCAGGTATCGTCGTTCGATGAATTAAGTGGCGGCTACTGCCATCAGGCCGGCCCTGATCCGGTTTCACTCGTCCTCAAAGCCGGCGCCCTGGGTGACCCACAGTTTTTCTTCACCGCACTCGAACGAATGCGAGCAGCGGACCGAAACCAATAGGAGATACACCATGCCAGACAACGAAGCCAGCCTGCGGGAGCAACTCGCGGAGCAGTACAAACACGTGGAACGGATCGGCCTGAATGAACTGTCATCAGGCAACCTGAGCTGCCGCTTCGGTGACAAGATGTTGATTTCCCCCTCGGGCGCCACCGCAGACACGATCGAACCTGATGCGATCGTTGCGGTCTCACTCGATGGAGAATGGTCCGGCGACCGCAAGCCATCTTCCGAATGGCGAATGCACGCGGCGATTTACCTTGCCCATGAGAAGGCCCAGGCAGTCGTACACACACACTCGGACTACTGCGTTGCACTGGCCTGCCAGCAACTGCCGTTGCCGGGCTTTCACTACCTGGTGGGCTCATTCGGAGGCAACGATGTTCCCTGCGTGCCCTATTCAACTTTCGGGACCCAGCAATTGGGCGATGATGCGTCTGCCGCGCTCAAGGGCCGCTCTGCCTGCCTGCTCGGTAACCACGGCATGATCTGCCGGGGCAGCAACCTCAAATCTGCCGTGGACCTTGCCCACCGGCTGGAAATCATGTGCCGTCAGTACGTACTGACACGACAACTGGGCGAACCGAAACTACTGACCGACGACGACTGGACGGACTTCTTTGAGCGGGCCCGCAAAGTCAGCTACGGCAAATACATCTAACACGCGCCCATTTACACATAACCAGTACACATAACCAGGAATTCCAAACCATGGACAGATCCGAACGCCACGCCATCGAGCATGAATGCAGTAAACTCATCAATCGCTTCTATCACCTTTTCAACCAGGACATGTCATTCGTCGCTGATATGTTTACAGACGACGGGATGCTGATGCTGGGACGCTGGCCAGTGGGCCCGGGACCTGAAGCCATGAAAGAGCCCCTGCACAAGGGCAGCAAGAACATGCTCGATGGTGTGGAGGTAGTCTTGAATACCGTCAGCAATATCGTGATCGATGTGGTTGATGAGACCCACGCCACGGGCATCTCCTGCGACACCTTCTGGGAATACGGCTATTACGACGGCGACCTGCAGGGCCGCCCGGCCCCCATCAGTGCCCCCATCGGCATCAATACCTGGACCGATGAGTTCAGATGCGTCGACGGCGAATGGAAGTTCTCAAAGCGTCAGATGACGGCGGTGTTCAACAACAAGGTGTGGAAACTGCAGAGGATCGGGCGGCCCAAAGGATAACCTTTCCATTGCAAACTGACAGCGAGCCTGAAATCATCCTGTTTCGAGATTATGTCGCAGAGAAGGTGGCTTGACTCCGTTGGAAGCGATCGCACTGGCGTTGATTGTCATGGCGCTGGCCGTAGTGGCGGGCCTCTGGCTGCTGGGCAGGTCCAGGCGAACCCATGCCCGGAATCGACAGATCGCGGAGTCTCTTGACGCCATTCGCCAGGCCACCGAGCAGATTCATGTTCGTGGCATCAACGCGCCCGCCATGGACCTGACCCGGCCCTTTCAGAAGCTGAAAGCCCTGGCAGAGCAATGCCCGCCCAGGGTCCTGGCGAACGTTCAGGCGCTGGAAAAGGTCTGGCACGACGTCAACGCACAGTTGCAGAAGTTCCGTAATGAGTCCACGGCCGAAACGATGGAATCGAGCATTCTAACGAACCGGACCAGCCGGATGATCAACGAGATCTCCCGGCTGTCCAATACGATTGAACGTCAACTGAGTGATGGCGCAGAAGACGTCTGATGACAACACCCCGGCACAAGCCGGGGCAATCATCTGACTCCCTAAACCTCCTCAATCGCAATCGCCCGCACCCAGGTCCCTTCCATCCTTTCCACGTTGAGCGGCAGGCTCAGAAAGAAACAGCGTTCCTGTTTCAAGGATTCGATGTTCCCAAGCGGATAGCAGATGGGAATGTTGTTACCGGTCATCGCGCGGTGGGTCGGGCAGTTGTCCGGCTCCGGGTCCAGTGCCCTGGTTTCCCAACCAATGCCCGGGACGCCCACGCACAGCATCTTGATCTTCTTCTCTTCAGCCAGCCAGTAAGCGGTATCACCGTCAATCCAGGGGGTGTCCTTACCAGTCTGCTTGCTGCCCATGATCACGATGTCGCCTTCCTGCACATTGGCCAGATGTTCCGGCAGAATGGGTTCACCTTTGAGATCATCCAACTGACAGACGACAGCGGCTCCATAGTACGCATCATTGGGCATTTCCCAGAGCCCCAGCATACCTTCCGGCAATCCGGTCCAGTTATCATTGTGGCCTATGCCCAACTGGATGTGCGAGCCCATATGTCCGCTCACGCCACCAATGGGCCATTCCGCCACGGTGCCCTCATTGCACGCCACCAGGTGCTCCATGGTGAGGTCCTTTTCGTTAATCGTTTCTTCCACGATCCATGGCATGTTGTAGACATCCCGTTTGCCTGGCTCGACAGTACCGTCGAGGCGCGTCACGCGAGAAACCAGTTCCACAGTCAAATCGACGATTCGGTGTCCTTTTAAACTAATCATTGGTGTCTCCTATTGCTCTTCGAAGGCCATGGCCCGGATAAAACTCGCTTCTGCCTTTACTGTGCGCAGAGGCAGCCCGACGTAGAACGCCCGGTCCTTCTTCAGCGTTTCGATATTGACGAGCGGATGTGCGATGGGGATGTTCGCCCCCAGCAACATCCGCCTGACCGGGGAATTATTGGGCGCGGGTTCCTTGAGATGGTATTGCCATTCAATGCCGGGTACACCAATCCCCAGCATCTTGATCTTGCGGTCATTGATCAGCCATTCACAGGTGGCGGTGGACAGCCATGGCTGTTCAAGGCCCTCGAAGGGGCTGGTCATCAGGACGATATCGCCCTTCTCGATGTTGTCCAGGTGCTCTGGCTTGATCTCCTGACCCCGAACATCACCCTCCCGACTGCGCATGGCAGAGCCTGCACCTTTCGGATATTCACTCGGGTCGGTGATGGCCTTTGGCACAAGGTCCTTCAGATTACACACCGCCGCATCACCGATGAAGGTTTCGAGCGGCATCTCCCAGAGCCCTTTCATATCCTTTGGCACCCCGGCCCAGTGGCTGATGTGTCCACCACCACCCTGGACGTGAGACCCATGATGGGACGTCATCCGCTCCTGATGCCAGACCGCATCGCCCGGGGGTGCGGCATACAGCGTGAAAAGCGAATTGTCTCCCGGGAACCGCCCTTCCTTCATGACCCACGGTTTGCCGTACGGGTCCGTATTGCCTTCCTCCAGCGTACCGTTCACGCGATAGATTCGCGCTTTCAGCCTGGGGCTGAGATCGACCGGCCGAAGGCCATCGAATGAAAACATGCAGCACTCTCCTTTCTTTGCTCTGTCAGACAGCTTGAACGGCAAGCCTACTCCTGCTGCCCCCCTGATCGCCACACTCCCCCGATGGAATTCACCCAAAGATGATCCTCGTCACGCCTGAACTGGCGCACCGGTCGTGACGTATACTCGGCACCCGATTCCACATTCACGGCTATCCCACATGCCTACATCCCATGAGACCTCGCCGCCCGTCGCCGTGCTGATGGATATGGATGGCGTGCTTTACCATGGAGACCGGGCATTGCCCCACGCGCTGGACTTCGTCAATGCCCTGGCTGACGTGCCCCATGCCTTTGTGACCAACAACCCGATCAGGAGCCCGACCGAGATCGCCGCGCGGCTTGAAAAAATGGGTTTTACGCGGCCGGAACCCAGGCGAATCATCACCAGTGCCGAGGTCACCGCCGAGTGGTTGTCCCGGCAGAAACCGGACTTTCGCTATTTCGCAGTCGGTGCCCGCGGCCTGCACGATGCACTGGCCGCCTTCGGTACGGCTGATTCGGAACGGGCTGACTTTGTGGTGGTTGGCGAAGGTGCGGGGCTGGACTTTGGCAGCCTGAAGACTGGCATCAATCTGATCTCAAAACTTGGCGCCAGACTCATAGCCACCAATCCCGATGAGTCTGTGGATGCAACCGATGAGAATGGCCGGCACCTCATTTTGCCCGGCGGCGGTGCGCTGGTAGCACCATTCGCGGTCGCCACCGGCACGACCCCCGTTTTCATCGGAAAACCCTACCCGTTGATCTACCATGAGGCCCTCACCCGCCTGGGCGTTGCGCCAGAACAATGCCTGATGATTGGTGACCGTCCCGATACGGACATCCAGGGCGCTGCTGCCCTGAAGATGTACACCGCACTGGTCCGAACCGGCCGGTTTGCCGACGGGGACCCGCTGCCGGAGGGCTGCGACGCGGCTGACTGGGATACTGCGAATCTGCAGCAATTGCGCGGCGAGCTTGACCGGAGCTATCCGGGGTGGCTGGGCGCGGCAGGCTGAATCTCAGCCTCCTTCGCCACCACGTTCCTCGAAAATATAACTCTCGAGTTCCTCGATGGTCAGCATCTGTTCTTTCAGGATCGACCGGAATACGTCACTGGGAGTGATCATGCCAACGACCTGGCCGTCTTCAACCACCGGCAAATGCCGGATGTTTTTCTGATTCATCAGCGACATACAGGTGTCCACCAGTGTGTCTTCCCGTACGTGGAGGACGTTGCGGGTCATGATCTCACTGATGGGCGTCTCCCTGGCGATGCGATCCTTCAAGACGACCTTCTGGGTACAATCCCGTTCCGCAATGATGCCTGCGAGCTGACTCGGGCCATCGGCAACGATGAGCGCAGAGATACTCCGGTCCGACATGATCTCGATGGCGTTGAGAACAGATTGCGACGCCTGAATGGAAATGACCTCACGACCCTTGGCGTCAAGGATGTCCTTTACTGTATCCATATACCCGTGCCTCCGAAAAGATGATCTGTAAAACCGCATGCTAGCTGATAACACTGCCATTGGCACCCGCGATTACACCGCCGCGGCCATGGGATATCATGGGATATAAGAAACTCGGCTGGAGACCAGAACATGATACCGAATACAAAAATATCCCATACGATATTAGAGTTCGGTAGATCCCTCATCCAGCAGCTGCCGCATGATCATACCAAGGAAGAATTCGAGGCTGTCATCTCGATTGTCATATCAATATGGAACGCAGTCGCGATAGATGGCTGGAACAAGAATGACAGGTTCGAGACCGAGGTACTGGCAGCGATGAGAAAGGCCCCGAAGGAAGCTCAAATTGAGACCAAACGTCTCTTGAAACGAAGAAAGACAGCCTATGGTTCTGATCCAAGAGCGGTTGGAAATCACTGGATTCGGGAAGAAAACGGTGAGTTCATATTTGGCTGCGAAGCACGACTGAATGTAGAAGATGCACCGGCAGAGAAAACAAGGCACTAATACAAGGTACTCATAAACAAGACACCAGGGAAGCTCTGATCCCCGGATTGGACTCGCGAACAAGGCCCTGATCAGAGGTTATCCGGGTTGCGCAGCAAGAGCGCGCGCCGATACGCTTTGAGAATCTGACCGGACCCTATCCTGACGTAAACCCATCGGAATCCGCCCCAATGCCGAAATCCCCGCGTATGCTCAAAGATCACCTTTCGCTGCTGTCCTACGGACAAGCGATCAAGCTGTTAAAGCCGGGCGATGGCCGCCGCTTACTCCAGCAGGGCGGCGGATTCGAGATCGACGTGAGTCAGGTAACGATGGACGCTGGCGCCTTCAGGCTGTGGTTGCCACCGGATATCGAAGTGCGCCTGTACCTCGACAAGGCAGGGGCGCTGGCGACCACTTGCAGCCGCTGTTCTCGGGCATGCGTGCATGTTGGCGCTGCCCTGGCCTTTGTTCTTGAAGAGAAACAACTGCTGGGACTCGCGGCAATGCCGAAGGCAGTGCCCGACGCCAACAACATGAGCGATGCCGAACTCACTGCGTTCGAACTCGATGAACGCGCGCAGCGAGCCATCGTCGAACCCATGCGACTGCGCTCAAGCGACCCGGCCACTCCGTGGTGCGATTACGCCATCACCAATCACGCCTCGGGCAAGAGCTACCGGGTTGTGCTGCGGGGTACGGGCCGGGGAGACTCCTACTGCAGTTGTCCGGACTTCAGGAAGAATACCCTCGGAACCTGCAAGCACATCCTGCATGCGTTGCTGAAGATCCAGAAGCGTTTTCCGGCCCGGGTACGCAACAAGCCCTGGCAGCCCCGGGAACTGACGGTTCATCTGCTATACGGCGAACATATGACCCTTCGCCTGCAGTTACCGACAGACCTGCCGCAGAAATGCATTGATCTGGTTGCACCGCTTCGGGACAAGCCGATAGACGACGTACACGATCTGATGGCACGGGTTCGCCAGATCGAGGCCCTCGGTGAGCCCGTGACAATTTTTCCGGATGCCGAAGAGTATATCCAACAGTGGCTGCTGGCGGACCACCTGGCCGAGACCGTGGAGGCGATTCGCCTCAATGCAGCCGCCCATCCTCTGCGCCGACGTCTGTTGAAGGCCGACCTTCTACCGTACCAACTCGATGGCATCGCCTTCGCGGTGGGCGCCGGGAGGGCAATTCTGGCGGATGACATGGGGCTCGGCAAGACCATTCAGGGTATTGGCGTCGCTGAACTGCTTGGGATCGAGGCCAACATTCAGCGCGTGCTGGTGGTCACGCCAGCCTCGGTCAAGGCGCAGTGGCGCAACGAGATCGGCCGTTTCAGCCATCGCGATTGTCAACTCGTCCTGGGTGGCGCGCAGGACCGGGCCCGGCAATTTCAGCGCCGCGACGTTTTCTTCACCATCTGCAATTACGAACAGGTAATGCGGGACGCTCCGGTGTTGGAGAATGAGCGCTGGGATCTCATCATCCTGGACGAGGGTCAGCGGATCAAGAATTGGACTGCCAAGACCAGCCAGGCAATCAAGGGTCTGACCTCCACCTTTGCGCTCGTATTAACTGGCACGCCGTTGGAAAATCGTCTCGATGATCTGCATTCAATCGTCGAATTCATTGACGACCGACGGCTGGGGCCCAGGTTTCGATTCCATCACCGGCACCGCGTCACCGATGAAAAAGGCAAGGTGCTGGGCTACCGCAATCTGCGCGAATTGCGTGAGCGCCTGGCACCGGTACTGTTGCGACGCACCCGCCAGGACGTCATGGCTGAACTGCCACCTCGAACAAATGAGATTGTACGAATCATTCCTACCGAGGAGCAACTCCAGCTACATGGTGGCTTCAGTCGTACCGTCAGCCAGATCATCAACAAGTCCTACCTCACCGAAATGGACCTGCTGCGCTTACAGAAGGCACTCCTGATGTGTCGGCTTTGTGCCAACAGCACCTATCTGGTCAACAAGGAAACGCCGTCATTCTCCAGCAAACTCGAAAGACTGACTGAACTGATCGACAGTCTGCTTCATGAGCAGAACAGAAAGATTGTGCTGTTCTCGGAATGGACCGGGATGCTCGACTTGATCGAGCCGATACTCATGTCCTCCGACGTCGACTATGTACGCCTCGACGGCAGCGTGCCTCAACGCAAGCGACAGGATCTGGTCAATCGATTTCAGCGCGACGCGAACTGCCGACTGTTCATGACCACCAACGCCGGCGCAACAGGTCTCAACCTGCAAGCCGCCAACACCGTCATCAACGTCGACCTGCCATGGAATCCAGCGCTGTTGGAACAGCGCATCGGCCGGGTACACCGCATGGGCCAGGGCAGCAGTGTACAGGTTTTCATTCTGGTCACGGAACAGACACTCGAAGAGAGCCTGCTCGGAACGCTGTCCGCCAAACACGATCTGTTTCTCGCCGCATTGGACCCCACAGCCGATGTGGACACGGTGGAGATGAGCAGCGGGGTCGAGGAACTGAAACGACGCCTCGAAGTGCTGCTCGGAACACCACCGGACGCACCTGTCGATGAGAGTTCCCGTCAGCACGCAGAGCGTGACCTGCAACAACGTGACCGGATTGCACGAACCGGAGGGAAGATGCTGTCTGCGGCCTTCGACTTTCTGGACGAGATCATTCCGGAGCAGGATACCGGCGCCTCCTCCAGCGAGGTGACACGGCAACTTCGGGAACACCTGGACGGTTGTATCGAAACCAGTGAGAGCGGTGACCTGAACTTGCGAGTCACCTTGCCGGACCGGGCTGCGCTCGACCGGTTGGCGGGTGTGCTCGGCCGAATACTGACCGGACAGGGATAACCCAGGCAGATTGGTCTGCCATGGCGCTGCACTTTCTCCGATATGCCCCAAGCCGTCCGGCCTGCCTGAACAGGCCGACAATTGGTGCCTGAGGACTCGGCCCCGATGGGATAAAAGGTGCCAGGCGCGGGCACATCCCCATAGCGGACTTCGGCTGTTCCGTCAGATCAGATAGATTACAATTGACGATCACATGTGGTCCTGCACTGGCCCTGCGCTGTTTTGGTCATTGCTGGCACCGGTCCGGCGCTACACTGCAACTTCAGTGGAATGACGCACGATCGCACTCTTGATGGAAAAAAGGCCAATGTCTGGCAAGGATATGAAGCAAGCACCGAACCTCAGCCCTTCTAAAGGCTGATCAACAATGAACCGGCTACGCACCGCTTCGTTCCTGCCTCTGGCACTGGCTTCCGCATGGGCCACGTGTGCGCCGCAGTTTGTTGCCGGCCCGGCCCTCGGCTTCCAGCATGACAGCGGCATGCAGGGCGAGATGTGGATGGTGGAGATCATGGGCTCCGGTGTGGGGGTTTTTGACTTTGACAACGACGGCTGGCTGGACATCTGGCTGGTTCAGGGCGGCCCGATTCGGGACCGCAGCGGAACGCTGCCGCGCGATCGCCTGTATCGAAACGTATCCAATGGTGGCCCACTGCGATTCGAGGATGTCACAGACCAGGCTGGTGTTGCTGCCACCGGTTACGGCCTGGGAATTGCCACGGGGGACATCGACCACGACGGTGATCTGGACGTCCTGGTGGCCAACTTCGGTGAAAATCAGCTGTATGAAAACCTGGGCAATGGCCGCTTTCGGGACATCACCGCCGGGTCTGGCCTCAGCGGCGATGAATTGTCCGTGAGCGCCAGTTTCGCGGACATCAATGACGATGGGCTGGTTGATCTGTACATCACGAACTATGTGAGATTCTCCCTTGAGACACATCGCCCCTGCCGGAGGGAAGACGGCTCCCTGGACTACTGCGGCCCGAAAGCCTATCCACCCGAGACAGACAAACTGTACATCAATCTGGGTGGCGGGCGATTTCGTGACGCCACCCGGGACGCCGGCATCGATCAGGCCCGTGGTGCAGGTCTTGGCGTCGTTGCGAACGACTTCGACGGCGACGGTGACACCGACTGGTTCGTTGCCAATGATCAGTCGGAGAACCTGCTGTGGCTGAACCAGGGCAACGCCCGCTTTGTGGACGACGGACTGTTTGCAGGCATCGCCGTCAATGGCGACGGCATCGCGGAGGCCAGCATGGGCATCGCGGCGGCAGACTATGACCATGACGGCGATGTGGATCTGTTCATGACCCATCTGACGGGAGAGACCAATACCCTGTACGCTAACGACGGCACCGGTCTTTTTACCGACATCTCTGCACCCTCGGGTATCGCGCTTTCCAGCCTGGCCTATACCGGTTTCGGGACCGCCTGGTTTGACGTCGACAACGACGGTGATCTGGACCTCTTTAGCGCCAATGGTGCGGTGCTGGTCATACCGGATCAACAGAAGGCGGGCATCCCCGTGCCATTGCGGCAGCGAAACCAGCTATGGCTCAATGACGGCAGTGGCCACTATGACCTCGCTGACGGGGGGCCAGCCTTCGAGTCCGAAGCCGTCAGTCGGGGCGCCGCTTTTGGCGACCTGGACAATGATGGCGACATCGATATCGTCATTTCTAATAACCATGCTGAGCCGCAAATCTATCGTAACGACACTCCGGGGGGGCATTGGCTTGGCCTTGACCTGGACGGCGGACCCCAATCACCCCTGGCATCAGGGGCCAGCGTCTGGCTCACGGAGCACCCGGAATATCGTCGTCGCATCGGCACCGACGGCAGCTACGCCTCGGCGAACGACCCCCGGCTGCTGTTTGGCCTGGGCCCGCGCGCCATTGCACAGTCGGTTGAAGTGAGGTGGCCCGATGGCAACACAGAACGATTTGAATCGCTGGCACCAGATCGCTATCACCGGCTGACCAGAGGTCACGGCAAGCAATGAAGTCAACAGGGGTGCAGGCACTGCTGGCCTCATTGTTCGCGCTGGCGTCAGCTTTGGCGCTCGCCGCAGAACCCAGGGTGGTAGAGATCCCGGTGCCCGATACCTCAGAGTTGGAATCTGTGGTCGCAGATCAGGTCAATGACGGCCAGCGTGCGGTCGCGAGCATTCTGACAGATCCGCAGTCCAGCAATGCCGACAAGGCGCGATCCATTGGCACGCTTGGGCATCTGTACCACACCTACGGGTTTCTGGATGCAGCGGCAGCCGCTTACGAGACGGCAGGCTTGCTGGACCCGGGTTCGTTTTCCTGGCTATACAGCGCCGCCTCAGTCGCCCAGGCCCAGGGGCAGTTTGCCCTGGCCATTGAGCTTTACGCCCGGGCGCTGCCGCTCGCAGACAGTGCCGACCTGCGCTATCTGGTTCACCTTCGGACTGGCGAAGTGCTTGACGGGAACGGCGACCCGGACGGCGCACTGGCCGCCTACCTCGCCGCCTACGAAATCAACCCGGACAGCCCGTCCATCCTGGCCCGGCTGGGAAGAAGCTATCTGGACCACAAACAATACGAACAGGCCGCAGCCCATCTGGGCATGGCCCTGGCACTGAACCCGGAGATCAACGCCCTGCACTATCCACTCGGCCTGGCGTATCGCGGTCTGGGGCAACGGGACCTCGCAAGACAACACATGGCGCTGCGTGGCACGGTGGACATTCAACCTTCCGATCCGCTGCACGGCATCCTGACCAGCCTGCGCCGGGGCAGCGACGCCTACATTGCCGCCGGGAAGACCGCGCTGGATGCGCGGCGGTTTGAAGATGCAGAGCGGCTGTTCAGGATGGCCGTGGAGAGCAACCCGGATCAGTCATCAGCCTGGGCCCATCTGGCGACGGCGAACATCGAACTGGACCGGCCCGACCAGGCACTCACGAACATCGCCCGGGCCATTGAACTGGCACCGGACAACATGACGCTGCACATGGTGGCTGGCGATCTGCTCATCGACCGGGGCGAGCCAGATCAGGCGATCCGCCACCTCGAGACGTTCACGCAGAACAGCCCGGAGAATGCCCGGGGGTTTGCCCTGCTGGCGCGTGCCTATCGCGATTCGAACCACGCCGAGGCCGCCCTGACGAACTATCGTCAGTCCGTGACAATGGACCCCGGCCAGACCCGGGTCTGGCTGGAACTGATCGCCCTCATGGAACACCGGGGCGAGCCCCATGCGGCCCTCGCGGCGAATCGACAGGCCCTCGCCAGTATGCCGGACGACCCGGCGCTGCTCGCGCGGCTGGTCCATTCCCTGACAGGATCTGAGCAGACAACGCTGGAAGACGCGCGGGCCGCGCTCGAGATCGCGCGGCAATTGTTTGAAGCCGCGCCCGGATATGACCATGCCCGCCTGGTCGCGATCGCGCAGGCGGCCACCGGGGATTGCGCCCTCGCCGCGCAATGGATGGACCGCAGTATCGCGCTGGCAGAGACTGCAGGGGTGAGCAGGACGATCATTACCGCCCTGCATCTGAATCGGGGCCTGTTCGCGTCCGGCACGTCCTGTACCTTACCGGCAGGCCGTTGACCGCTCGCTGAATATCCCTGCCGGATGATGGTATGCTCCGCCCTCGGCTATTCAACAACATTCCAATTCCAGACGAGGCAACTAATGAAAGGTGACGCATACATCGCGCAGATTCTGAAGCAGGAGGGCGTTGAATGGCTGTCCTGTTTCCCCAGCAACCCCATGATCGAGGCGCTCGCAAAGGAGGGCATCCGGCCCATCGCGTTTCGTCATGAGCGCGGCGCTGTGATGGCAGCAGACGGCTATTCGAGGGTCAGCGACAGAAAGAAGCTAGGCGTGGTGGCGATGCAGTCACAGGCAGGTGCAGAAAACTCGGCGGGCGGCCTCGCCCAGGCCAACGCGGACAACATCCCCATCCTGGTTCTGCCCGGCGGCAACCCTCTTAACATGCTCTTTGTGCGGCCAAACTACTCGGCAAGCTATTCCTGGACCAATGTGGTACGACATGCAGAGTTCATTACCGGCCCCAGAGAAACCGGTAACGTCATGCGCCGCGCCATGCACCGCCTCAAGTCCTCGGCACCCGGCCCCGTGGTCGTGGAACTACCGCCGGATGTGGTTGGCCAGGACATTCCTGACGATGCCCTGAACTACCGCTCTCCCCGGCCCGTGGTCGGTGTACCTTCAGCCGGTGACATCAAAGATGCCGCGAGGGCCCTGGTGGACGCCAAAGATCCATTGATCTGGGCCGGCTCCGGCGTCATGTCCGCCCAGGCGACTGAGGAACTCAAGCAACTCGCTGAACTCCTGGAAGTACCCGTGTATACCTCTTTGCCAGGCAAATCAGCGATCGATGAACGCCATCCCCTCGCTGTGGGCTCCGGCGGCCTGACGACGACTGGTCCGGCTCGCAAATGGCTGAAAGAGTCCGACCTGATTTTTGCGGTGGGATCTTCACTGACCACGACCCCTTACGGCCAGCAGTTTGCACAGGAGAAATTCCTGATCCACTCGGTCAACGATGTGGACGAGATCAACAAGGACACGGTGTGCGACATTGGCCTTGTCGGGGACGCCAGACAGACGCTGATTCTGATGATCGATGCCGTCAAGGGCCTGATCGGAGCATCGGGCCGAAAGACCGGCACCACCGAGCGGATCAAGGCAGAACGTGACCAGTGGTGGGCTTCCTGGATGCCCTATCTTGAAAATGACAGTACCCCGATCAGCCCCTATCGGGTCATCTGGGAACTGAACCAGAATCTCGACAAGGAAAACAGCATTGTAACCCATGACGCTGGCGCGCCCCGCGACCAGATGGCACCGTTCTATACGGCCACCACGCCCCACAGCTATGTCGGCTGGGGCAAGACCACTCATCTGGGCGCATCGATTCCGCTCATGATCGGTGCCAAAAAGGCCATGCCGGAGCGGATGTGTGTTGCCTTCTTGGGCGACGCGGCGTTCGGAATGTCGGGCCTCGATATTGAGACCGCATGTCGCGCCGAGTTGCCGATCACGGTGGTGCTGCTGAACAATGGCATCATGGCCACCTATCCTGGCGGCACACCGACGGCTCGCGAACAGTTCGGGGTGACCCACATGACCGGCGACTACGCCCAGATTGCCATGGGAATGGGGGCCGAGGGTATTCACGTCACCAGGGCATCCGAGCTGCCCGGCGCCATCAAGCAGGCCGAGCAATTCAACAAGGAAGGCAAGACGGTGATGATCGACGTCAAGACCCGCAACGAGGACTCCCGGGCGCCGGCACGCTTCGTCGAGAAGAATACAGTCAACTGACCCGCTGGCTGGCGGGGGTAGCGATCCTAGCCTGAGATCTTCAGGTGATGGATCGCCAGGTTTCCTGAGTCATTGGTGATCTTGAATTGCCTGTAGTCGTCTCTGAACGCCTTGTCCGAGGCGTCGAGCAAGACGGCATCATCCAGGGTCACCACGATTCGGCCCGATCCGTCATGGAGCCAGGCCAGCCGATGGGACTGGCCATCACTGAAAACTTCTCCCAGGTCCCGGCTGTCAACGATGGCACGCTGCTGCTGGCGCTGTCGTTCAATCTCTACATAGCCCCGGGGTCCGGTCTTGAGCTTGAGCGCATAGCCATAGGCTTCGGCTTCACTCTGAAATACCGAAAACGCTACCCGGGCCTCCTCGGAGGTCTCCTCAAGGGTCAGTTCCATCTCGACCAGAAAGGCATTGGGAATGTCGGCAGGCAGCATGCCAACCGCGGGCCCTTTCGGTACAGCTTCTGACTGCCCATCTGCCCGATGGTCAGGTTCGTCCCTGACCTTGTCCTGCAGGAGCAGGTTCACCAGCAGGCCCGCGACGGCTTCCTCCCGGCTGAGGTCAGGCTCGCTCCGAGCATCGGCAGCCCGTCCAGATGACGCGTTGGGATCAACCACCGATACCAGGCCATAGCCCCGATCCACCTCCATGCCCGGGCCACTGAACCGCCACCCTTCCGACGGTGCGAAACGCCGGTCCTGGAAGTTCTCGAACACCCGGACGGTCAATTCCGGCACGTCGTAGCGAGCGATCAGATCATCGAGATCCCGCTGCAGCCAGCGGTCTGCTGCACGTTCCGCGCGCGCTCTCTCCACGACCACTTTCAACTCATCGATGAGTGTCTTCTGATCCTGCTCTGCGGCAGCATGAAAGGGCAGCACGATCAATAACAGACTGCATACTTGAGAGATTCTATTCCTCATCAGCACTAGCCCCTGACGAGACCGCCAGGTCTCGCACCCGTGGGCTCACCCTTGACGAAAGTGACCTCACCGGACTTGATCGTCGTATCGTACCCTTCCACCCGCTGCACCAGGCGCCTTCCGCCTGTTGGCAGATCAAAGGTGGCCTCCGGGCGGAACAGCCGGAGCCGGTCAAAGTCAATCACGTTGATATCGGCCAGCTTGCCTGCTGCCAGCAGGCCGCGGTCGTAAAGGCCGTACGCGGACGCGGTTCTGGCAGTCATGGACCGTACAATGAATTCCAGCGGCAGCTTCTCGCCCTTGTTGCGGTCACGCCCCCAGTGCACCATGGTAAAGGTCGGCATGCCGGCATCAGCAATCACACCGCAATGCGCGCCACCATCGGACAGGCCCATCAGCACATTGGGATGCTGCATCATGGCCCGCTGCCGGTCGAGCGAGTAGTCCGTATAGCCCCCAAGTGGCTGATAGAACAGTTCCTTGCCGCCGTTGCCAATCAACAGGTCATACATCACTTCCTGGGAAGAAACCCCGTTGGCCTTCGCGATGCCCGCCACGCTACCTTCAAAATCAGGCTCGTAGTTCGGCATCTCTCCCAGCGGAAACACCATGGACAGCAGCCGGTCCGGGTCGAACATGGCGGAGGTGCTGGCCGGGGCCTCCTGCAGGATACGCTGGCGCACTTCCGGGCGGCTCATTGCTTCAACGGTTTCCGCCAGGGACAGTCCTGCGATTTCCTTGACGAAGGTCGGCCGATTCATGAACAAGTGAAAGCTGCTCTGCAGCCCGTGCAGAATGCCGGTAGGCCTGCTTGCCATCTGGGGCATGATATTCATGCCACCCTGGCGCGCCTCTTCCACCATGTTGTACATCTTGTTGCCAACGTAGGCGGCCGGAGTGGTGGCAATCAGCGTGACCGGCCGGCCGGTCTGCTCGGCAAAGCTCTTGACCCAGGCCCACTCGTCATCGTCACCCAGATTGTCCGACACCATCTCGAACATGCCGTGATCGAGGCCCTTCATGGCAAGACCAAGCTGCAGCATCTCGTCACTGCCGGCAAACGTCCCTGGCACGTGTACCCCATGGACATCTTTGTGAAGCAGGGTTCGAGAGGTGGAGAACCCGAGGGCACCCGCCTGAACGCCATCTCGCACCAGTGCCACCATCTGCTTCAGCTCATCGGGGGTCGGATCGTTATCGCCATTACAACGCTCGCCCATCACATAGGCACGAATGGCGCCATGGGGCACCTGGGCCCCCACATCCAGGGTTCTTGGCAGCTTCTCGAGGGCATCCAGGTATTCCGGGAAGCTCTCCCAGTCCCACTGGATGCCTTCGGCAAGTGCGGACCCAGGGATATCCTCAACGCCTTCCATCAGTTCAATCAGAAACTGCTCGCCACCCGGACGAACCGGAGCGAAACCAACACCGCAGTTGCCCATCACGACGGTCGTCACCCCATGCCAGCTACTCGGCGCCATGATCGGGTCCCAGGTGGCCTGACCATCATAATGGGTGTGGACATCGACCCAGCCCGGCGTGACCAGCTTGCCTGTGGCGTCTATTTCCTGGCGTCCTTTGCCGGATACCTTGCCTACCGCAACAATCGTCTTGCCGTCCACGGCAATGTCGCCCTCAAAACGGGGCTCACCGGAACCGTCAATGACGGTACCGTTTCGAATCACCAGATCATGCATGGGGGCCTCTCAGGCTTCGTCAGGGAATTGAGGTTCAATCTACTCCACCCGGGTTTCGCCTGCAATGCTGCCCGGCGGCACCTGCATTGCAGGTCAACTGCAACAGTCTACTGCAATAGGGCCTCCCGTTTCGGGTCGGCTCAATACCTGCCGTCGTCTCATCTTGCCACCTGAGGAAGCTCTGATGCGACTCCAACGCAGCTGTCGCGCTCGATCAGGTTGGCGATGGACGTCCGCTTTCACCCCCCAAGAGATGGCGCCTTGCACGGTGCACAATCAGTGGTTCTCTAACAGTCCGGGTTTCGGTTGATCCGCGCATCACTAAAGCACACTGGATCCAGCAGTTGCGGCTAGCGTCTTTGGACAGGGATTCAACCGCCGCATCGACATCGGCCTCCAGGGCAGCGAGCATAGCCAGCACGACGTACTTGTCCGCAATGAGCAGGTGCGATGCACCACTATCGTAGGCCGCACGAAGAGCGTTGCGCATCAGCAAGCTGTCCTCGGGGTCGAACCGTGCCGCCATTGTGGCGTGCGCGGAAGCGAACCAGAGGTCCTGGCTCGCACGAATCTCATAGCGAAATTTCGGGCTACGTGCCGCCCATACGGCCCTCGACAGTTCATAGCTCCGTGCATAGTGCTTTATGCTTTCATCGAACTCCGATTCCCTGGCGGTCAGAGACAGGAGGTGCATCACCGCGCCAGCACCCAATCAGTTCTGCCCATGCCTGCGCCCTGGTGCCGTCGGTCAAGGAGAACGACATGACACACCTTTGCAGGGGGGGGGCGCACCATCCCGTCCCAGGATGACTCAGCGCGTTACCACCCAGAGCGCGTGAAGTATCCCCGGGATCCAGCCCAATATGCAGAGGATGACGTTGATCAGCAGGTCCTTGCCTGCCTTTTTTTTCAGAAATACCGCCAGGGGCGGAAGTATGATGGCGATGATGATGCTGACGACCTTGTTATCCATTGCTTGTCTCACTGGTTGTTGGTTTTCTTATTCTACAGGGCCGTTATGTGGGTGCGCACCGATGCAACAAGATCATGGCCGATGGCACCGCTTCCCGATCATCCTGGCAACAACACCATCGCACCAGCGATGTGATGTTCGACCCCGGTCAATCTAATTCTGCAACGTTGCCAGACAGACGCTTCTGACGAGCCGGACCTGACCCTCCTCCAGACTGCGCCGCGCATTGCCTGATTTCTCGCCAAGATTGTCGACGAAGGCTGATAGCCCCAACTGGCCGGGCGCCGCAGGAGTGGCATTGGCGACGGATCGGCTCAGGTGCTCGTCGCTGGTGTCTTCCATGATCTCAACGGAGAACCCGCATTCCCGCAGCATGGTCTGCATCTCATCGGCCGAAACCAGGAAGTTGTCACGGGGGTTGGTGGCCCACGGCAGCGGAAAGTAGGTAGTGGGCACGGCCCCTGCCGCCATCTCCTGGAACGCGAAACGACCACCAGGTTTGAGGACGCGGTGGATTTCCCGGTACAACGTGCGTTTATCCTCGATGTTCATGCCCACGTTCTGCATCCATGCCACATCGAACGAGTGGTCTGCAAAAGGCATATCGAGGGCGCTGCCCTGGTGCACTAGTACCCGGGCCTCGAGACCCGTGAGGCGATTGAGCAGATCGGCACCTTTGCAGTAGTCGGCCGTGAGTTCCATGCACTCCACTCGACAGCCACACTGCGAGGCGAGCATGCGTGCCGGGCCAGCGAGACCAGCGCCGATGTCCAGCACCAGATCGGCAGCACCAATCCGAGCCAGTTCCGACAATTCCTGCGATGCCCGAAGTCCGCCGGTATGGAAGTGGTCCAGTGCGGACAACTGCGAAGGCGAGACACCCTCGCCCGGGTCCAGCCCGGCCGATCGAAGGGCGCTGAGAATACGCGACTCAATATCATGGGCTGAATAGTGTTCGTCAAGACTGGCCATCCGGCTCGTGCCTCCCTGGGACTCGAACAGACGATCACCCGCAGGGTGAGTCCAAAGATCATATCTGGTGTCGAATCGCTGGTCCATGAGGGTTGTGTATTGACGACAGGGCATAGCGTCTATCTCCGCCTATCTCAAGAACGTCCGTTTCGCGGCGAGTAGCCCGGAGCGAGCTGTGGTAGATTTCGGACTTTGAATCGAAAGGGCACCACCATGACTCAGAACGATCCCCACTTCTATCAGGGCTTCCCGATGAACACGCCGATGGACATCCGCCTCGGCAAGACCACGGCAGATGGCATTCATTTCAAGCTGCGCTGGGGGATTATCAGCGCCTCCGCCATCGCGTCGGACTGGATCAAATCCCTGCAGGATGTTCCTGGTGCAGAAGTGACCGCCGTGGCCGCACGGGATATGGACCGGGCAGAGGCGTACGCCAAAGCCCACGGGGTTCAGACCGCCTATGACTCCTACGAGGCCCTTTGCAACGACCCGAACGTCGACATCGTCTACATCGCCTCAAAGACCTGGGATCATCATCGGGACCTGATGACCGCCATCAATGCGGGCAAGCACGTCCTGTGTGAGAAGCCGTTTACCGACACCGCTGAACAGGCGAGGGAAGTCTACGCGGCTGCGGAGAAAGCAGGCGTCTTTTGTGCCGAGGGCATGTGGCTGCGATTCTTCCCGGCCGTGGAACACGCCCGGGCCGCAATGGAAAGGGGTGATATCGGTGATCTGCAGGTCGTCCAGGCCGACTACCCTGACCGGGTGTATGCCCTCAACCCCGCCATTACCGGCTTCGGGGCCGATGAGATGCCGGTGATCGCCGCAGCAGGCCGGGCAGTGCGGGGCCAGTCCTATGCAGGCAATGTCCCCTCCGCTCACGGTGCGTCGCCGAGCGCGGCGATCCTGCAATATTCAGGGCAAAAAGGGATCGCGGTCATCACTTTTCCATCCGGACGTTTCATTGAAGAGACGCAATACATTGGGACAAAGGGCCGGATCACCATTGAGACGCCCTCTCACCATCCGTCGGCCCTGACCATCAGAACGGGGCGACCACCCCGCGCCGGGACCCGCAAGAACGAGGGCAAGGCCATCATGGAGCTCGACCCCAGTCAAGGCTGGCACGGCGACTGGCTGGAAACCCACTGGAATCAGGATCGAAACCCCAGCAACGGTCCATTCAATAACGTCGAACGGTTTGAGTATCCGCTACCCACCCCCGCACCCATCACACGGGGGCAACCGGCCGGTTCCCGCTGGACGGGCGAGCGAATGATCCAGTACAAAGGCTGGACCTGGAGCGGCGGTAACCAGCATGGCTTCATGTACCAGGCGCTCGCCGTGCATCGGTGCATGGCCGCCGGGCTGAAGGAACTGCCGCAGTTCACCATCGCCGAATCCATCCGGGTCTGCGAGATCATCGATGAAATCAACCGGCAGTGTGCCGAGATCGGCTTTTGACGCTGATGTTTGACCCCGGTGACTTTGTATTCCCCCACGCCGTTGAACCAGTGGACGCGTGGTCGACCCGGTGGTTTACTGGGGGCCCGTCCGCTGCCCTCGCTGGAGAGCTGTCATGGCCCATGCTGCGATCACCGTACCGACGCTAGACCCGGAATCTGCATTTTCGACGCGCCAGCCTGCCGCGCTGGAGCCGCTGCCCACCACCCGGGACCAGGACCTGCCGGGAGCGAACAAGCCAGGTCTGACGAAGCAGGAAATCGAACACTTTCGGGAGTTCGGTTATGTGATCAAGCGGGGGCTCATATCGCCGGACACTTTCAGCGACATCATTGATCTGTGGTGGCAGCAGCCACCGGTGCTGGCGGCCGGCCTGAAACGTGATGACCCGGGTTCCTGGAAGACGCCCGGCCGTCACTGGCCGCAGGAGAACCGCTGGGGTCTGGCGCACAACTGGATGGGCCATGGACCGTGGCCGGGCCCCGATGACCCTCGTAATGGTGCAGACACAGGAGAGCGGGTCGGCCGGCTGCCCTATAGGCTGACCCGCGACATTGGTAATGACGTCTGGCGCTGGCATGGCATCGGCCATGATCCAGAGTTCGTTAACGCCACCTCGGCACACCCCGCCGTCCTGAATATGGCCGAACTATTGATGGGTGGCCCGGTGAAGCGTCCACGGCGCAATCGAGGGCTCTACTCGATCTTTCCACGGGATGCGGATTATCCGCCGACCAGGCTGGGTCCTCACATGGATCAGAACATGACAGAGATGATTGTGGTCACCTATCTGGAGGACGTTCCGCCCCGAAGCGGCGGCTTTACCATCTACCCAACCTCCGCCCAGCGCCTCTACCCGACCTCCGAGCAGGCCATGAACTGGCTCGCGACGGATGCTTCACGGGTCGCAATGGATGACATCAAGGCACACGTTCAGCCCGTCGAGTTCTGTGGCAAGGCCGGTGACGTCCTGTTCTGCCACGGCCTGACGGTGCATTCCGCCGGCATCCACGAGGGCTCCGGTATTCGCATGGCGGTCATCCAGGATTTCAATCGGGTCCGGGCCCGCAGCCATATGCGCTGGACCGCTGCCGGCAAGCACGGCGGCCCCAGGGTGAACTGCGACATGGATGGCATCATCGCCTTCCCTATGGATGGCGACGATGATCCGTCGGACGGCATGCGTGAAGTGACCAATCAATGGATCATGGACGTGAACGAATTTGTGCTGGACAAGGCACCCCCCGGCC
>JAQBUI010000037.1 GCA_027624035.1 Pseudomonadota bacterium
AGGCTCTTTGCTGGCATCCCTGCCAGCAACGCCCCGTCGAGTGGTCCCCCACACCACAGCACCTTGAGGGGGTGATGAGATTGGTATGAAGGGGGCGGTCGCACGGAGATGGGCGCTCTCGCGATTTCTTTGAAATAGCTGCCGCTGCTTGGGGGCTGGCACGGAGTTGGGCGCTTTCGCGATTTCTTTGAGACCGCTGTCGCTGCGTGGGTGGCTGGGAGGGGTTGCGAAAGGTTGCTGCGCAACTTTCGCGGCAACTTTCACGACGTTTGACCGAATCGGGTTTCGCTCCTATGCTGGTGGCAATCCGCTCTGGGAACGATTCCGCTGCTGTACCCGGCTTGCATCATCCGTCCGGCGCCCGATGCTGCGCCTTGTCGCTGCCGCTCACGGTGCATCCTGGCACCGGTCGTGGTAGCGCTGGTCGCTGGATTCTGCGCGAGCGCGGCGCTTGCCCACAACGTCGCGGCGGGCAACGCGCAATTTATCGAAGGTATCAGTGGACCGGCCATCGGGCCCTTCCTGTATCTCGGCGCAAAGCACATGGTCACCGGCTACGACCATCTGCTGTATCTGATGGGCGTCGTCTTCTATCTGACGAAGGCAAGAGACATCCTGCTGTTCGTTACGTTATTTACCCTCGGACACAGCATTACCCTGCTCGCGGGGGTCACGTGGTCGATCCAGGCGAATCCCGCAATAATCGACATGATCATTGGTCTCTCGGTGGTCTACAAGGCGTTTGAGAATCTTGGCGGGTTTCGGGATCTGTTGCCTGTTTCGATAGATCCGCGTTGGGCGGTGTTCGTATTCGGACTCTGCCATGGGCTGGGGCTCGCCACCAAACTGCAGCAGATTGCGCTGTCGGACGAGGGCCTCATGACCAACCTGATCAGCTTCAATATCGGTGTAGAACTGGGCCAGGGCGTGGCGCTGGTCGGTGTGATCGCCCTCTTGTTGTGGTGGCGTCAGAGCCAGTGGTTTACCCGTCAGGCATTCGTTGCCAATTCACTGATTATGACAGCAGGCTTCTGCCTTGCCGGATACCATCTTGCGACCATGCTGGTGGCGGAGTCGTGATGGGCCCGGAGGAGCACCTGTGAATCGGCAGGCAAAACGAATCATCAGTGCCACAGTCCTGGCGTTCAGTGTGGCCGGCTTGATCCTGGTGACGGTGGTGCTCCCGGCGGAACTCGGCGTCGATCCCCTGGGTACGGGCAGGGCGCTCGGATTGCTCGGACTGTCCGGGGGCGACCCCGGTGCCATAACAGAGAGTGACCGTGAGCTGAATCGTGACCAACGGCAGTTTGAGCTGGTGGCATTTGAGTCGATCGAACTGAAGTATAAGCTGCGCAAGGGCGATTCTCTTGTGTTCGTCTGGCGGTCCTCCGGCGAGTTGATTTACGATTTCCACGCCGAGCCGGATGGTGCGCCGGCTGGGTACGCAGAATCGTTCGCAAGCGGGCGAAGCAAGGCGTCGGGAGGCACCTATGTGGCACAGTTTTCGGGCATCCACGGCTGGTTTTTCGAGAACCGTGGCGCTGACAGGGTGGACCTCAGCATCGATGTGACCGGTTTCACCGATGAAGTCGTGGTATACAGTGGTGGCTATCCTGACTGGATTCGATTATCAAGAGAAACAAGAGATGAAGTGGACCTGTAGATGAACAAAAACAATAGACATTTTCTTCGACCCTGTGCTGCGCTGTGTCTCGCGACATGGCTCGCGATGCTGGCTGGCGCTGCCTACGGTGAATCAACCCTGCCCAGAACCGAAGATGGCAAGCCGGATATGAATGGCATCTGGCAGACCATGAATGAAGCGAACTGGCATCTTGAGGGTGGCGTCGCACGGCATGCTGCGATGCTGCGGGAAGGCCCCCACGGCCCGCTGCCGGCAGCGGAAGTGCTGAAGCTGGGCGCGGTGATTGCGGTCCCACCAGGGCCCAGCGTGATCAAGGGTGGGGGCCCGATACCCTACAAGCCTGCGGCACAAGCCAAACGCAGGCAACTGCAGGCAAACTGGGTCCACCAGGACCCGGAAGTGAAGTGTTACCTGCCCGGAGTGCCCCGGGCGACCTATATGCCCTATCCGATGCAGATCTTCCAGAATCCTGGTGATATCGTGATTGCCTATCAGTTTGCCGGTGCAGTGCGCGACATCTACTTTGACGACCCTGGAGAGGCACCGATTGACACCTGGATGGGCTGGAGCCATGGGCGCTGGGAAGGCGATACGTTGATCGTTGAGGTCACCGGGCTCAATCCGGGTTCCTGGCTCGATCGCACGGGAACGCACCACAGCGATCAGATGAAAGTCACTGAACGCTATACCATGGCAGGGCCTAACCGCATCAATTATGAGGCCACCATTGAGGACCCCGAGGTATTCGAGAAACCCTGGACCATTCAGATGCCGCTGTACCGAAGGGCGGAACCCGGCTTCGTCATGCTGGAGTTCAAGTGTGTAGAGTTTGTTGAAGAACTGCTGTTCGGAGAATATCGACGCAAGCCACTGGAACGTCCCTGATCCACGATTGAGGAGAAATGAGATGAAGACATCGATTTTAGTGCTGGGCCTCGTTGCGCTGTCGGCCAATATTGCAGTGGCGGGGGACCCGCGACCTGACCTGACAGGCACCTATAACGCCGCGACCCTGACGCCGCTGCAGCGCCCGGAGATGTTTGGCGACAAGCTCTACATGTCCCGGGAAGAAGCGGATGAAATGGCCCGTAGAACCGCCCAGTACCGGGCGGCGGCCGACCGGCCGAGTGATCCCGAGCGTAATGCGCCGCCGGAAGGGGGCGATGGCTCTACCGGAGCGGCCGGTAACGTTGGCGGGTACAACACCTTCTGGATCGACAATGGCGATGCGGCCACAGAGGTCAATGGACAGTTCAGGACCTCGATCATTCACGAACCGAAGAACGGCCGGTTGCCCGAGGTCACGGCAGAGGCACGGGAAGCCTTCCGTGCACGGTTTCGTAATTTTCGACGCGGTGGCAATGACGGTACGGCCTGGTGGATCGGTCAGGGCGATGGTTCCGGCCCCTATGATGACATGGAGCAGCGCGGCATCGGCGAGCGGTGTCTGCTGGGTTTCGGCAACACCGGCGGGGCACCGATGATGCCGGTACTCTACAACAACTTCAAACGCATCGTGCAGACTGACGATCACGTCATGATTCTGGTAGAAATGAACCATGATGCGCGCATCGTTCGCATGAACAGTGAACATCTGCCGGCCGAGGTCCGTCGCTGGCATGGTGATTCGATAGGCTGGTGGGAAGGGGACACCCTCGTGGTGGATACGACCAATTTCCGAGAGGAGGCCAGCTTCCGCGGCTCCTGGGAAAACCTGCACGTGGTTGAACGGTTCAGCCTGGACGATGACGGCGATCTACACTATGAGTTCACCGTCGATGACCCGACCATCTGGACGACGGCGTGGAGTGGTGCCTACACCTGGGTCCGCTCGGATGAAAAGGTATTTGAGTATGCGTGCCATGAGGGCAACTATGCCCTTGGTAACATCATGCGGGGCGCCCGCCTGCTGGAGCAGGATGCGCTGGCGGATAGCAATTCCGGCGATTAGATCTGGCGAGTAGAAACCTGTGACTGAGGTCGAACGCTGTGGTTAACGAATGGCTTCTTCGTCTGGCGACCTGGCTTGACGGCCAGCAATGGAGCACCGACCTGCATGAATCGTACTATATGTACAACTGGGTCGAGTCCACCCATGTGCTGACCCTGATGGTGTTTCTTGGGTTGTTGCTCGCCATTGACCTCAGGATGCTGGGCCTTGCGTTTACCGGTACACCCGCGTCACAGATCGCCGATCGTCTCACGCCGCCGATGCTGGCGGGCTTTGTCGTCATGGTGATCAGTGGGCTGGTCCTGTTCTATTCAATCCCCGTACGCACGACCCAGAGCGTCTGGTTTCGAATCAAGGTCGTGTTGCTGGTAGCGGCCGGCATTAATGCGCTGCTGTTCAGAAATGCGATGAAGCGGTCCGTTGATAGCTGGGACACCGATTCGCTGCCGCCAGCCCGGATACGCTGGGGCGCGGGGATATCAATTGGCCTCTGGGTGGGTGTCGTTTCGACGGGCAGGATGATTGCCTATGACTGGTTTGACTGTCACAAGGAGATGCCAGATTTCATGTACTGGGCTGCAGGCTGCGTCGTTGAACTGGCGTCAATCGAGACTGCAGGCGCGATGGAAGAATAGGCGATGGAACTGTTGTTCATCTTTGAGTGGCTGGATACGTCCACTCTGGCAGGTATTTCGAAGGCCTACGGCGGCGTCTTCGCAATGGTTCAGACCGTGCATCTCGTGTCGATCGCGCTGCTGGGTGGCATGGTGCTGGTTTCGGATCTGCGTCTTCTGAACCTGCTGCTAACGAGTGTCCCCGTTCCGCAGGTCATGGACACGACCCGGAAGTGGATCACGATTGCGCTGATCACAGTGACATTGTCTGGTGTTTACCAGGCGTCAGCCGTCGCCATCAAGCTCTATCACAACAGCTCGTTCTGGGCCAAGATGGCCGGTTTCGCCATGGGCCTGTTGTTCCTGTATGTCGTCAAGTGGCCGTTGTTGCGCCATGGCGTTGATTCGCTCAATCCGTGGACGGTCCGGCTTGTAGCAGTCGCCTCACTGACGATCTGGTTTAGTGTGGCAGCAACCGGTCGCTGGATCGGGTTTTCCTGATCATGGCGCTACAGATGGTACGGGCTGCATGAGCCGAGGGGCATGAATGGCATGAATGGTATGAGTCGAAAGGGCCAGCAGATCCTCGCCGCAGGCCTATCTGTCGTCATTATCGCGGGCTGGGGAACCTACTGGGCCCAACAGGTGCAGAGTGTGGTGGAATTGCTGCGAATGGCATACGGCTGAGGCGCGATGGTTCGGGTTCAGCGCCTGGTTTACGATTCTCCGGGCTGCTGCTCCAGTCCTGTCAGGACTGTCCTGCACGCCTCAGGGCAGCGATTCTGGCTGACTGTACCGCTCGCCGCATGGCTTGCTGAATGTGCTGTTCACGGCGGGTTCGTGCCGCCCGCAGCGCGGCCTCGGCCTGGCGAACCCGGTGGGTCGCAGCCCGGGCCGGCAATCGCTCAGGTGACACCAGCGGCAAGTTGAGTTGCTGACCGTTGTTGCCTGAAATGCTGACGTCGCCAGCGTTGTCGTCGTGACCATCCGAATTGACAGGATTCATCTGTTTGTTACTCGCATCAGGCGATATCCGGGCATTATAGGCCATACAGGCTGCTTCGCGAACTATATCCATTGCATGCGAGATCGCGAATCAACCGAGTGCTTCTGACTCGCTGGGGTTGATTTGTAGATTCGTTGGATACTGAGTGAAGCAAGGGCAGGGGCGCAGCGTCCATGTAGATCGGTACTTATTCTTTCGAACGGTCTTCCTTGGAACGGTGCTTTGAAGTGTCATCGCTCGACGCTGTGGTGCCATCATACTGCTGAACCTGATCGATGATGGCCGCTAATTGCTGCTCCTGCCACTGCAGGTGCAGCAGCGCAAAGCTCCTGGCATTGTCTATGGAAGCGAAGTAGTAGCTGTTGTCGATGGGTTCTGCTGCGTCCCGATTGGCAAGGAAGGTCTCGATGGCAATTCGCTCTCGCAGAATGACGTTGTCTTTGGCCTGTCGATAGCCGCGCATCTTCGGCGTCAGTCGCGAGATGTTGACCTGCTCGTCCGCACTGATATTGACACGATACAGCACCTTCATCAGTAGATCTCCGGAACATAATTCTGCTGGGACAGCGGGGGTCGCTCGTACTTTGGCCCTCTTGCTTCGAGGGCTCGTGGCGTGAGGTCAATCTCATCCGGGACCGGTTCATCGTGAGGAAGCAGGGATAACAGGTGTGAGATACAGTTGAGCCGTGCCCGTTTCTTGTTGTCGGAGTTGACGATGTGCCATCGTGCGCCATGGATATCGGTATGGCTGAGCATGCGGTCCTTGGCCAGTGAGTAGGCTTGCCACTTGTCCCGTGACTGCAGATCCATGGGCGAGAGTTTCCAGCGTTTGGTCGGGTCTTTGGCGCGGTCCCGAAAACGGCTCTCCTGGACTTCATTGGATACCGAGAACCAGTACTTGATCAGTACGATTCCGGAGCGAACCAGCATACGCTCAAAGTCCGGTACCGAACGGAGGAAGTCCCAGTATTCGGCGTCGCTGCAGAAGCCCATGACCCTTTCAACGCCTGCGCGGTTGTACCATGAACGATCAAACAGGACGATCTCTCCTGCGGCCGGGAGTTCCGCGACGTAACGCTGGAAATACCACTGGGTCTTTTGTCTTTCAGTCGGCGTTCCGAGCGCCACGACCCGACAGACCCGCGGATTCAATGGTTCGGTGATTCGCTTGATGACGCCACCCTTGCCAGCCGCATCGCGCCCTTCAAACAACACGACGATGCGTCGGCCCTCTCGCTTGACGTGTTCCTGGAGTTTGATCAGTTCAATATTGAGGCGTGACAGTTCCGCCTCATAGAATCTGTTGCGCCGTTTCTTGCTGACCTCCGGATCATCAAGAGGGCTGGGGGACTGGCGCTTACGGTTTTTCGTTGTCATGGCAAGACACTGGTGTACGGTATGAGGACTGTAGCAATGAACAGGACTTCAATCGTTGAGCAAGATCAAACCGATGATCCGCGCCGGTTTGATTCCTGGAGAGCGTTTCGCCGTTGGGAGGCTGGCCGGCAGCTTGTTCCCGGTCAGGCTGGCGGCGTGTAGTTCTCAATCGGACCACTCCACCAGTCACTGATGCGGCCGTCAGCGTACCGGTTGTTGATTTGACCGATGAATCTTGCCACGCGTTCAGGCTTGTTCTGCTCTACTTCGAAGATCGCCTGCATCCGCAGCTCTATGGTATAGCGCAGAGGTGCATCAGGTGGAGACGTTGGGTCTTCCACTGCGGTATGAAATACCGTGCGCAGGTTGAGCGACTCCTGCCGGGTATCGTACTGGCGAAACAGCAACACCTCGTCCGGTGTCATGTCGGGGTAGTAGTACCAGCGCTGGTGCGCCGCATGAATGATCCGCTGATCCACGAGCTTGGTGTATTGCCTGATGTTGCCGGTGTTCATGCCGTCACCAAAGACAATATCCTCGGGCGCCACCGAGGTCATGTCACAGACCGCGAGCGGCATCATCTGAATTGCGCGACGGTCCGCGCTACGCCAGATGTTGATGCTCTGGAAGTGTCTTTCGTCAGGGACGACACTGGTGAAGCGCTCTTCCACCCAGGCGCACATGTCCGAATGAATGCCCGTCGCGTAGGCGCCGCCGCTGCCGTTGGGCGTGGGCCTGACGCCCCGGTCGCCTGACTGGCCGCCGAAACCACTGCGATACTCATGAGACCCGCCGCGGACCTCGCCGCAATCCGTCACCACCTGCAGTAACTCTCGACACTCATCATAGTATTGGTTAACCACCGCTTCGGTATCCATCAGGTCGACAGTGGTCGGTGCATGGACGAGTTGGAATCCATGGCTCTCCAGGGTGGGTTGCGGGTCCAGTTGCCTGGCGTCGTGTACGACAATCCATTCCCGGGCGCTAAGCTGCAGGGCGTCTTCGGGGCGGGCAGCGGAATAGTGATTTGGAACGCGAAAACCGCGGTGGCGGGGGTGGGCAAAATTGGCGAAAGCGCTTATGGACATGAATGCAATTGAACCTGAAGTCATCAACACTGGAACAATAGCCCGACTTTTCGGCTGAGTAAATCATGGACAAGCTCGCATGGAGGTTTCAGCCGAGTTCGCGCCGGGGACTTTCCTGGGCGTTATGGGGCGCTTGCGCCGCAGGCGTGACTGCAGTAGCCTACGACCGAACCGGGATACCGTTCCTGACGACACTCTGACATTTCAAGTTCGGTATCACTGGATATTGACGATAACATCAGATCATTGACGGTAGTGTGACCGACCGCAGTGCGGTGCATCTATCAAACCTGCGCCGGTCGCGGTCAAAGGCGATCCAGCAATCACAATGATGCGACAACGTGAGTTGTCCGGAGAGGAATCGCCGTGAGTGACAATACGGGCACGGGCCCGGCAGAGTCTTTGGATGAGTCCGCCGAACTTTGGAAGGCGCGGGAACTCGGTAGCTCAGAAACACCACCTGATATCTCACTGCGCCGGTTTATCTGGCTGTTTCGTAAGACCTGGCCCTTCATGTGGCCGATGCGTTGGCATATCCTGGGCGCCAATATCATCTTTCCTGTGGTGATGATCGCCGTCGGCACCCTGGGTGGTGTGATCACCGGTGATCTCTGGTTTAACAAGATCCTGAATGGCCAGCGTTTGACGGATGCCCAGGCCTTCTTCCTGTTCGTCGACGACAGCTACCTGAACCACCATGCTGTCAGCCATGATGCGCTCAGGCGAGGCATGCCGCCCCCTGCAAGCCAACAGTTCTCTGTAGACATTGTTGGCGCGCCATTATCTGCCCCGGACCCCGGCCTGCTGGCTGGTGCTCAGGCTGACGCCAGGGAAAAGGCCCTTGCTTCGCTGCAGGAGACGCTGGTCAATACCATCACCGTGGAGGTGCTCGGTGCCCAGCGTGAAAAAGCTGACGCGATCGAGGAGCTCGGGCGAGCGACCTACGACATCCTGAACGCAGCGACGGATGAAGAGATCCGCTGGGATGGCCAATTGTCTGACCCGTTTGTGTGGCCCTGGTCCGATGTTGAACAACGGATCTTTTTTCTACGGGCCAACGTAACCGTATCGGAGCAGACCAATGTTGACGCCATAGGGGTCGAGATTGCCAACGCGGCCCGCACTGCGGGTGTTTCAGATCCGGAAGTGCGAGTTCTGCCGCGCGACCGTATCGAAGAGATGAACTGGCAGCCGACCGACTCCCTGGTCATGGTCAACAAGGCGGGCAATGTTCACCTGGGAGAGTTGACCATCCGGGTTGCCGGCTACTCCAACATTGACCAGTTCAAGGGCGTGCTCGCCCGTGCTTCAGCGAGCTTGCCCGGTATTGAACTCAGTGGCTTCGAGATGTCCCATGCGGAGCGCCGGACGGTGCGAAATCGCTCGATTGCCTGGTTCATTCTGGGCTCGATCTTTGGCGTTCTGGTCGAGCTTTTGTTCATGCCCTACTATCAGTCCTGGGTCTGGCAGAATGTGATTCACTATCTGCGAGTGCGGATGATCGAGCAGGTGGAAAGTGTTTCCCTTCAATTCCATAGCGATGCCCGTGCCGGTGACGCTATCTATCGGGTCAATCAGGACAGCAATCAGATCAATTCAGCATTGCAGCAGGTGCTGATTGGCCCTTTGTTGACGATTTACAATCTGTTGATCGCGGTCGCTTTCGTGATTGGCTTTGCGCCCCTTTTGATGTGGGTGATCCTCGCGGCGTCGATACCCATGGTAATGCTAACCTGGTTTTTCACGCCCCGGCTCCGGCGTCGGTCGATCGCCAACCGGGTGGCCAACAGCGATCTGACGTCCCGGCTGCAGGAGACTTTCGCCGCCAACAAGATTGTCAAGGCGAACCGGGCTGAGCAGATTGTGCTGGAACGGTTCCGGCGTGATTCGTCGCGAGCGTTGAATGCGGCGCTCTACTATCGCTTTGAAATGATCGTGCTGAGCATGCTGGTAGCACTGGTTGGCGGGCTCTCGGTCATTGGCCTTGAGTACGTCATGGTGGGCTGGGTGGTGTCAAACGAGCAGACCTATCTTGGGGCTGCGTTTGCCTGGCTGATCGGGTTCACCCTGTGGAACCTGGGCGCGTTCGAGGCCGCAAGGGGGCGGGTCGAACAGGTGATCAATACCAAGCGCGGGATCGTGCGCTGGTGGAGCATGCTGCAGGACCTCTTTATCGGGCTCGAGCGGGCGTTTTACTTCATCGATCTTGCGCCGGACGTCACTGACGTTGAGCAACCCGAGCACTACCCGGCACCCATACGATCGGTGCGCTGGTCTCATGTGAATTTTGCCTATCGACCCGCGGAACCGGTACTCCGCGAGGTCAATCTGGAGGCTGCGGTGGGCACTATGACCGCGATTGTGGGCCAGACGGGTTCGGGCAAGTCTACCTTGATGTCCATGCTGCTCAGGCTGTACGACCCCGATGAGGGACGGATTGAAATCAATGACGTTGATCTTCGTCGGCTCAGGATTGATGACGTGAGGTCCAATTGTGCGATTGCCCTGCAGAAGAACGTGCTGTTTACCGGCAAGATAGCAGACAACATCAGCTATGCGACCCTGAACAAGACCCGGGAGGATGTCATCGCCGCAGCAAAGGTCGCCTGCGCCCATGACTTCATCATGGCCATGGCCGATGGCTACGACACTGAACTCGGTGACCGTGGCAGCAAGCTGTCATCGGGCCAGCGCCAGCGGCTGTCCATCGCCAGAGCGGTGATTCGTGATACGCCGATACTCATTCTCGATGAACCCACTGCCTCACTGGATGCAAGTACCGAGCAGCAGGTGCTGAGAAACCTTGCGCAATGGGGCCGGGACAAGGTGGTGTTCATCATCACGCATCGGCTCTCGACCATCCGTAGTGCGGACCAGATTGCCGTGTTGAAGGACGGCGGTATCGCCGAGGTCGGTAGCCATGAGCAACTGCTGGCAGAGCCAGATGGCGATTACAGCCGTTTTATCAGGGCAGAAACTCTGGGCGCGGGAGGTCAGTCTGGTGAGTAATGAATCCGAGAAGCCAGATGTGACGGTCGTCACCACCCAGAAGGGCGCAGACATTCGTGCAGGTCTTCTGGGAGGTGCCCGGTTTGATGACCGGATCGATACCAATACCGACATCACCGGCGCCGAGACGCTGACACTGGTGATTCGTTCATTTTTCCTGCTAAAGGAAGTATGGCGACTGTTCGTACTTAAGTTTCTGATTGCCTTCGCTATGGTGTTTCCAGGGCTGTTTCTGGCGTGGTTGTTCAAGATCATCACCGATCACGTCATTCTGAATCGGCCGTTGATTGTCGACCAGGTGAATTTTCCGCCGCACATGTATCCCATTCTGCGCTACCTGGAGGGTATGGAGCGCATGGAGATCATGTTCACCATCTCCTGCATGTTTGTGTTTGGTCTGCTGCTGATCGGCTTTCGGGTTGGTGGTACCGGTGCGGGCACGTATGAGGGCAGGGACGCCGCCAGTGAGGCCGAGAATCAGATCAGCAGCGGCGGCAGCAGCGCCGGCGCGATCTGGGGCATTGTTGAATGGTGGGTTGATGTTCGCCTGACCCAGCACATTGTGAACAATCTGCGTACCCGGCTGTTTGACCGACTGACCCGGGCCTCGATCACGACCATCGATGATCAGCGGGTCGGCGATCAGGTGTACCGGGTCATGTATGACGCGGCATCGGTCTGGTCGATTGTGACCGAGATTGTATTCACACCTTTTTTTACCGTGCTGGGTTTTGCCATCACGATGTATCAGTTGGAGTCGACCTACGCCGACGTTGCGCCCTGGTTGTTCTGGCTGGCATGGATCATGTTGCCTGTTGTGTTTCTGGTGACCTGGCCATTGAACGGGATGATTCGCCGCACTAATCAGAACAAGCGAGCGGCGGGCGCAGCTTCTACCAATGCAATGGAAGAAGCCATGAACAATATCGGGGCAGTGCAGAGCCTGGGTGGCGTCGCCCAGGAGACCAGGAAGTTCGCAGAGCGCAGTGCCCAGCAGTTCTGGCGCGAGAGAATGGCGCTGGTGGTCGGTGTCTTTATCTGGTTCTTTATCATCGTATTCGGTGATGCGGTGGGGCTGATCACGGCCTACGTGGCGTCGGAACATCAGATCCAGGGGCAGCTGACAGCCGGCGATTTCTTTGCGGTGCTTGCCCTGTATGGAGGAATCTCCGAGACCGCCCGCACCCTGGGTGGTGTATGGGTGCGTTTCCAGCAGCATGTTGCGGCCGTGCGTCGCGTATTCTTCTTTGTCGATCACCCCACTGAGCAGGATACGGATGGCATGCAAATGCTGTCTGAACTCGGCGAAGGGATCGTCTTTGATGATGTCAGCTACCATTACCCTGATGGTCGGGAAGCCTTGCAGCACATCAATCTGGCATTACGCCCCGGAGAACTGGTGGCTTTCGTCGGGCCCACCGGGGCCGGCAAGACCAGTCTGGCGTATCTGATTCCGGGATTCCTGCGAGCGAGCGAGGGCAAGGTTCTGATCAATGGCATCGACGTCAACCATTTCTCGCTGGATTCACTTCGCCGGGAGGTGACCTATGTCTTTCAGGAGCACTTTCTGCTGGCCGAATCCATACGGGACAACATCCGCTTCGCACGACCGGGTGCTACCGAAGAGGAGATTATCGGGGCCCTGACGGCTGCGGGCTGCATGGAGTTTGTCGAGAAGATGCCACAGGGCCTGGATACCGTGCTGGGACGGTCTGGCGATACCCTGTCAGTCGGTCAACAGCAACGGCTCAGCATCGCACGGGGCCTGGTCCGAAACTCGAAGATTCTGATTCTGGACGAGCCTACGGCAGCGCTTGACCCTGAGACGGAAAACGCACTGGTCCGTGCCCTTGAATCCGGTGCCAGGGATCGGATCGTGGTGGTGATTGCCCATCGACTGTCGACGGTTCGTCAGGCCAGCCGCATTGTGTTCCTCCAGGATGGCAAGATCCTGGATGTGGGCAGCCACGATGAGTTGGTCGCCAGGGAAGGCGGAGCATACCGCCAGTATGTCGAGTTACAGACCGGCGGGACATCGTAAGGGACTAAAACAAGAGGTGATTTGGAGTGTTCATGGCGATTTCAGTTTGGCGCCCCAGGATTATTGCCAGCGCAGGCAATGGCTTGACATGTACTGTTGTGCAAATTCTCTGACATATCCGCTGGTCTGCAGCGAGGGAATGACTCAATATCCAATCAGTCAGGCAATGTTTCGGGAGTGGGAATTCTGATGAGGAAGTTTACCGGGTTGATGATCATGCTTATGGTGGCTGGTTGCGCCACTACGGGTCCAGATGCATTGCAACAGACACTCGCACGGTCTGATCGCTCTGCTGCGGATGTCGAACGGGATGTTCGGAGCCGCCCTGACGTGGTGCTGCGCCTTCTGCGACTGGAGGCCGGAGACCGGGTTGCCGACATCTTCGCAGGTGGCGGCTACTACAGTGATATCTTGTCTGGCGTTGTCGGCTCTGAAGGCAGGGTTCTGCTCCATAACAATGCCGCATATCGGCAGTTTGCCCGGGTAGCGCTTGCCAGCCGGTTCGACGGTCGGGATCCTGGCAACATCATCATGCACAATGCTGAAGTCGATGATCTGATGCTGGGCAGTAACGACCTTGACGCGGCGATCATGATCATGTCGTACCATGATCTGTACTTTGCCGACCCCGAGAACGGCTGGCCGGCGATCGATGCGGATCAGTTTCTCGACCAGATCTATCGTGCGCTCGTGCCCGGTGGACGATTTCTGGTCGTGGATCATGCCGCTCCCCCGGGAAGCGGCAACCGTTCCGCCAGGACCGTCCATCGGATTGATCCGGAATTCACCCGCGAGGATATTGAGCGCCACGGATTCAAACTGATCAGGAAATCCGAAGTCCTGCGCAATCCCGACAACGACTATTCGCTGAATGTATTTGACCCGGCAGTAAGGGGCAAGACGGACCGGTTCGTGTACGTTTTCAGGAAGCCAGGCTGACCGACCCATGGCATACCATGCCAAAACATCCCTATCATGTCAGCCTGAAAGGCTGGGCCGAGGTCCATGAGCTGCCGGGGTCCTGGCCGCTGGAAGAACTTTGCAAAGTCATTGCTCTTGCAGACTACGACGACCCGGTGGTGCCAGAAGAAGCGGCTGACATCGCCGTCATGCTGTTGCAGGATCTTTCGATTCGGCCTGCCACTCAACTGGTGTTGCAGGTGGTGTTCGGCGAAGAGATGGCGCCAGGCATTCGCCAGAACATTGTGGATGACCTGCAGGAAGACCGTCCATGGGAAGATCACACCAGGATTTCCCAACAGTCCGGGTTGTTCGAAGCCGTTGTCCTGCTGCAGCGTGCCTTCCCCACTCGCTTTGGCAACCCCGATGCTGCCAGGCTGTCCATTGAGGTAACGACCAATGACCCGGCTGCAGGCGAGAAGCTTGAGGCACCGTCGCCATCGCTGCTGCTGCTTCGATTGCTGGCTGCGGGGATGTCGGAAAATGCGGTGTTAAACCGCCTTTACGGTGAGGAAATGGCCGATGATCATTTTGATCAGGCCGATTCGGTTCTGTGGCGAGTCGAAGGGGCGCCATCAGTACGTTCAGCAAGTGCTACCTCCCGCATCTTCGATATTCACACTTCCCTGCACTGGGTGGCTCCGCTGGAAGATGTGTCCGAGTGGAGCGGTCGGGGTTAACGCGGCGCCATTCTCCTGGGGCGCCTGGAGACTGATCGCGACGTTGAGGCTGGGGTGTGCTCCGCTACAGAACGTGATGCGGTGAAAGCTGCCCCGGCCGGTGTCCGATCCAGGTCGTGATCAGCCATCCGTCAGCGGTCTCGATCGTGATGTACGAGGCCCAGAACCTGGCGTACTCGTTACCCTCGTTATCGAATCGGCCACAGTCCACGGTCACGAGCGCAGTCTTGTCGTCTGTCATGAGTACGTCCACGGTGTGCAGCACGCTGTGGTCATAGTTATCTGGCAAGCTGGCCAGGGCCCGCCGCCAACGTTCGTCGTTTGCCTCGGGGCTATCGATTGTCAGCATCCGGCCTCGTCCGATCGCTACACACGGGATATGACAGTAGGGGTGCAACAAGGCAGGGTCGTCTGCATGGAACGCTCTGCCAAATGCATCGCTGTATTGCCTGATGTGCGCGGCAACGGTCTGTTCGATGTCTGCCATCTGTTGATCCTCTCTATCCGCTGGATGAGCCGGTATGGCCCGACCGCTCTGCCACACTCCCGGCTCAAGGGCCGGCGCAGTAGCGGCGAGCATTCGTCCTGGTGCGATCTTGCCCGGTCCTCCCTATGCTCATGGCGCGCCACGAAGGTGATAGATCGCACGCTGCCAGATGGTCATCATGCACATATCGTTTGCCTCGTCGTACAGCACCACCTCCACATCGACAAACTCGTGACCCTTCTTCTCAAAGGTGTCCAATACCTTCATTTCTGCGATCAGGTCTGTTCCACGAGCAACCGGGGCATAGTTTCGCGATGTTGTCTCGAGATGGACCCATGGATTCATATAGGCATTGCCCGCAAGCACCCAGTTGGCGCAGCCCAGCAGAAATGACATGTTGGCCCACCCATGCTGCCCAGGGTCAAGGAGCGATGGCAGTTCGGCGTTGTCACGCAGATAGGTTGGCATCGGGTCGTCCCAGCGGTACCGGAATGCCTGGCAACCGTCTGACTGCAGGCTGCGCCATACATCTTTGGTCGCGGCTGGCGCGGCATAGTCGGGCTCGGCAACCGGGTCCCCACGGCGGGAAGGTGGGTTCGTTGGTTGATCGGGAAGTGAGATCTCAGCCATGGCGCTCACCGTACCGTCCGGCCGGGTAAGCGTCCCCTGCCACGACTCGCGGGCACCCGATTCGTTCCTGTTGGTGGTGCGTACCTCGAAGGGTTCGCCATCATAGAGCGGCGAGACTACCGACACGTGGGCCTCACCACGGGTCAGCCAGGCCATGCCCCAGTGTCGGATGGCTGGATCAATGAGATAGGCCGATACGGTGACACCTGGAACCAGTCCACCCCTGAATCCAAACTGCCGCGCCATTCGATCCATGTGAATTTCATTGGCTGAGTCCGGTGCCGTATTCAGCGCGATAGCCGACCATTGTTCAATCATGTTGTTCTCCGCCAGCTGTTGTCCGATCAAGGATGTCTTCGATCTCGCGGTGGCCGCGGCGCCGGGCCCAGGACAGGGCTTCCGCCCAGGGTGGAAGATCAAGCCCCTGATCCGAAGCGCCGCGTTCGATCAGAAAGTGCACGAAATCAGCTTGCCCGCACCGGGCCGCCCACCCGAGTGGCGTGGAACGATATTCCTCGTCGATGGCGAGCGGATTGGCGCCGTAGGACAGGAACAGCTTCGCCGCCTCGATGTTACCAGCCGCTGCGACATGGTGAAGCGGTCTGACCTGCTGCCAGTTCGGCAGGTCCGGGCTCATTCCATGATCGAGGAGCAGTGTGGTCAGGGTCAGATTCTGCCAGAGATAGGTCTGACAGTATGTCACGGTATCGGGCACCCTAATGTCGTGTACCAGCAGCAGTTCGATCAGGTCACGGTGTCCGAATGACACACACATCGGGAATGCCTGCTCTGCGATGCGTTCTGTAAAGAGTTCCGGTGCATGGGATAGCAGTGCAGCAATGGTGTCGATGTTGTTGCGATGGAAATGCGAGGCGAAGTCGACGACACCGCCATGGGCATAGAGCCGATGACGTATGGCATCGGAGCCCGCGGAGTCCGTCGGCGAACCTGATGATTCGACCTGTGCATTGGGGTCAGCGCCTGCGTCGAGCAGCATGCGGACGATCTTGTCGTGCCCGAAGTGGGCGGCCGCCCACAGCGCGTAGCCTCGGGGACAGTTGGGCCCCTCCGAAAGATTGGGGTTCGCACCATGGTCCAGCAGTTCACTGACGATGTGCGCGTAGCCCCTTTCGGCTGCGGCCGACAGGGGCCTTTTGCCGCCAGCTTCCTGATCATTGGCGAGTCCTGAATCCGCTTCCAGCATCTTTTTCACGCCTCTCCAGTCACCCAGGGCGGCAGCAATGGTGATGGTATAGCTGGCGCCGAGTTCAATGAGATGTTCTGCCATCTGATAGTCGTTGCGTTGTCGCCAGTACGGATGATGCCAAAGTGCCAGTGTGAGGGGCCTGAAGCCGTCTCCACCAAGACGGTCGTCGCTGGAAAATCCTGTCGCGTCCAACTCTGCACCGGCTTCAAACAGTCTCGTCACGAGGTCTGTATTTCCGGCTTGAACCGCATAGTGCAATGGGCGGCGGCCCAGATGATCCCCTTCATTGACGATTCGCCTGCGGGAATCGTCCCCTGAAAGTAGCTCAAGAACTGTTGAGAGTTCACCGGACTCGACCGCTTCGTGAATCGGTTGCTTGCGACCCCTTGATGCGTGTCGCTCAGACAGTCGTGATTCAAGATAGTGTGCGACCTCAACCTGGCCCCGGTCCTCGGCGATGGTCAGCAGCGTCTCACTCTGATACAGCGACCTGTGGGTCAGATCCGCGCCAGCCTCAACCAGGAGAGCCACGGCATCAAGATGACCCTGGCGAACGGCCAGGTGCAATGGCGTCGTATACCAGTAGTCCACGTTGGCCAGCGTCGCATCGTCATTCAAGAGCTCGCGGAGTGTATCAATGTCGCCCTCTCGTGCTGCGTTCAATATCGACCAGACGGCCTCTCCCCGGTGGCCGGTCCAGTCCGGGACATCTGCGGCAAGTTCGGCCGGCTTGATCAGGTCCGGTTCATTGCTCATGGTGACAAGTCCTTGGTGGTGGTTGCCATCTTTCCAGAATGGCCCATTGTGCCTCAGTTTGAGGTTGGCCACACGCCTGAGCCGTCAATGGGTGAGAAATGCGTACAGAGGGAAGGCCGGGAGTGTTAGACTGTGCGAACATTCGTCTTCGGGGGAACTCTGATGATCCAGAAACTGTTGATGGTGGCGGTACTTGGTATGGCACTGTCCCTAATGGTGTCGCCAGCCGTGGCCAACCACCACGAAAAGTCTGAGCAGGAAATGAAAATGGACGCCAAGGCTGAGAAGAAGGCTGCCAAGGAAATGGCCAAGGCCGAAAAAAAGAAGGCAAAGGAAATGGCCAAGGCCGACAAGGACGAAAACAAGCAGATCTGCAAACGAGTGAAGGATACGGGAACCTACTCTGGTCGTCGGGTCTGCCACACGCAGAAGGAATGGGACGTAATTCTCGGCGAGCGATAGCCCGCCGGAAATAGCCGGCTCCTGCACATCCAATTGACGGCAGGGACTGGGTATTCCAGGAGTCAGGCCATGTGGTTTGCGGCATGCCTGAGACGAGCACGCTCTGTTAACGGAGCGCATCCCCCAGCGCGGCCATAAAGCTTCGTGTCAGTCGTTTGCTCACGGCTGCCTGCGGTACGAAACCTTCCCCACCATGATACATACCCGGGAAAACCGCGATTTCGGTCGGGACATTGGCTGCGACCAGGGCTCTGGCGTACTCCAGATCTTCATCTCGAAACAGGTCCTCTGAGCCCACGCAGATGTAGGCGGGGGGCAGTCCTGTAAGGTCCGTTGCTCGTGCCGCCGCCGCATAGGGAGATGCCTGTTCGCCGGGGGTACCGTCCAGGTACATTTCCCAGGCGTTGAATGAAGTGCCCTGATTCCAGATTGGGTGATTCTCGTAGCGCCCGGATTCGGTAGCATGCAGGTTGTCAATCATTGGATAGATCAGCAGTTGAAAGACCAGCGTATGGTTTGCTTTATCCCTGTTCATGAGTGCCAGGCCTGCTGCCATGCCACCGCCGGCACTGGCGCCGCCAATCGCTACCCGTGACGCATCAATCCCGAGCGCATCCGCCTCGGTGAATAGCCACTCAAGCGCCGCATAGCAATCGTTGGAACCCGCCGGGAAAGGGTGTTCCGGAGCCAGGCGGTAGTCGACCGAACAGACCGTACAATCCAGGGTCGCGGCGATGACCCGGGCCCGCTCATCTTCAGCAGACCCCAGGATATAACCCCCTCCATGAATCCACAGCACAGCGGGCTGACCCTTTCGGTCAGATTTGCGGTAGACCTGAACGGTCACCGCGCCATCCGGTGTGGGAATGCTGTGGGTTTCGCCAAGGACTGATACCGTGGAGGGCGGCTTTGGTTGGGCGGCCAGCGTTTGCCTGATCCGGGCGATATTGTCGCGATTGATATTCAGCGCCGGTAGCTCCCGAATGGCTGCCAGCAGTTCAGGATCAATCTTGTTGTAGTCCAGAATCATTCAGGCACTTCCTTGAGAGTATTCAGGTCAGGGGCAGAATATATCAGAAGGACCGAGCTGTGCGAGGGGCAAGGGCACATTGATTCATCCGCCACTTGTGACGATGGTGACGAATAGCTGAGACCAGTCCCAGCCTGAATCGGTGCCCTTCATGGTGTGCTGGATACCGGCACCTGCTGTGACAGGTTGCACCGCCTCCGGGAGATTCTTATTCCCACTGGATCATAGTATCCTCACGTTTGATTTCTCCGGAAGCGGCCATGATGTTTCGCAAAATCGTTGCGATTGTGGAGTCCAGCGACATGGACTCGCTGATGGCTGACCCCGTCGTCCAGCGTGCCGAGCTGATCGCCAACGCGTTCGGTGCCCGGGTCAAGTTCGTCAGGTTGTGCCATGAGAGCGGCGTACAGGGCGTCCTGACATCTGAAAAGCGCCTTCGTGTGGCGGGCATGGAAATAGCCCGTGAGGCGCGCCGGGAACTGGAGGCGCTGGTGGCGCATTTTGCCGACAAGGGTATCAAGGCCGAATGCGACGCCCTGTTCCTGCAGACCGGGCTCAAACCCGTTGTCGGTTTGATCGAAGCGGACCCGCCGGACCTGATCGTCAAATCATCTCAGGACGCCAGCTTTCGGTTGGGCTTGCTGTCCACTGCCGACTGGGACCTCATACGGGAATTCCCAGTGCCGGTCTGGTTTACCCGCGAGGATAATCCGCCCATAGAACAGGTCGTGGCCGCCATCGATCAAATGGGTAATGCCAGCCCTGTCCCAACCGATTCCCTGGACCGGGGAGTCGTGGCAGCCGCCGTGGCGATCAGCAAGGGGCTGGGTGCAGACATCAGGTTTCTGCATGCACTGAACGACGACAACCCGTCACGGGCGATGACGCTGCTGTCTTCCCTGCTCAAGGATGGGAGGGCACAGAGCGATGGTGAACTCGTTGGGCAGCATGCCGAGGTCATTGAGTCATTCGCACGCTATGTTGGCGTCACAAGTGACAAGGTCATCGTGTCGAAAGGGTCTCCTGCAGCCGCTCTGCAGAGCTACGCGAAGAGCAGTCAGACCGGACTGATCGTGATGGGGGTCAAGGACAAGTCTCGATGGGAGCGCTTCTGGCGGGGTGCCTTCGCCGAGGAAACCCTTGACGGTACCCCCTGCGACATTTTGTTCATCAAACCCGAAGATTTGTCTGTCAGACCCGACGAGCACACCACCGGATGATGCCTAGTGGGCTGGTTGGGCACCCTTTTCCAGTTCAGTCAGTTGTGCTGCCACCGCCCCGGGAGAACCCGTGCCACGTGCCAGCAGATTGTAGAACACCGGCACAACGAACAGCGTGAGAACGGTCGCGAGGGATACGCCCGAGAATACGACAATGCCCAGCGTGATGCGTGATTCGGACCCGGCACCGGTTGCAAGAATGAGCGGTATGGACCCCATGATGGTCGACAGTGCGGTCATCATCACCGGCCGTAACCGGATCTCGGCTGCCTGCAGCAGTGCCTCACCAAACTCAATGCCCTGGTCGCGCAACTGATTGGTGAACTCGACGATGAGAATACCGTTCTTGGTGGAGATGCCCACCAGAATAATGAGTCCGATGTCGCTGTAGATATTGAGGCTGTCGCCGGTCAGGTACAGACCGAGCAGCGCCCCGAACGTGGCGAGTGGCACCGTGAGCATGATCACCAGCGGGTGGATGAAGCTCTCGAATTGAGCGGCGAGGACCAGGAACACCACCAGCAGCGCCAGTATGAACGCGAATAACAGGCCACCTTCAGACTCAGTCAGCTCCAGGGATTCGCCCTTGTAACCGATCTGTGCGGTCGACGGCAATTCATCGCGCACCACATTTTCAAGAAATTCAAGGGCGTCCCCCAGTGCATATCCAGGGGCAAGGTTTGCAGAAATGGTGATCGCCCGCAGTCGGTTATATCGATTCAACTGGCCTGCATCTGCAAGATGCCGCACACTGGTCACGTTGTCGAGGGGTATCAGTTCGCCGGTCCGTTCAGACTTGACGTACAGGTTGGTCAGGTCCGACGTCGAGGCGCGCTGGTCATCCTGCGCCTGCAGGATGACGTCGTATTCTTCGCCGCCGTCGATATAGGTGGTCACCCGGCGTTCGCTCATCATGGTCTGCAAGGTCCGACCAATGGCCTCAACAGACACGCCGAGGTCTGCGGCCCGGTCCTTGTCCACCTCGATCACCAGTTGGGGTTTGGTCTCCTTGTAATCATTCTGGACCCGGACGAAGCGGCCATTGTCCTGCATTCGGGCAAGCAGGATGTCTCGCCATTGGGCAAGTTCCTCGTAGGTCGAACCACGAAGAACGAACTGTACCGGTTGGCCCCCGCCCTGGCGCTGCAATCCGGACCGCATAAACGGGAAACCCTGTACACCAGGTGTCCCCGAGAGACTCTCGAGCATGACCGAGATCGCCTCCCGGGTGGGCATCTTGCGCTCGTTCCAGTCGGGCATGATCGCGAGCACCACCGCGCTGTTAACGGCTTCTGCCGAGCCCCAGCTCGGCAGAAAGATCAATAGTCGTTTTAGATCGCCGGACTCGACCAGTGTCATCATGTCGGCTTCAACCTGCGCCATCTGGTTTTTCATGAAGTCAAAGCTGGCACCCTCGGGACCACTGACCATGGTCATGAAACTGCCCTGGTCCTCTTCAGGAGCGAATGCAGTGGGGAGTTCACGTAGCAGGCTAAAGGTACCCAGGCAGAGCAGCGCGACGACCGACCCCATGATGGCCGGCCGAGGAATTAGAAAGATGAGCGTGGTGTGGTAGCCTCGTTGCAGGGAGTGAAAAAGGTCATCCATCTTCCGGGTCAGCCAGCTCTCGTGGGCGTGGGTGGACAGCATTTTCGAGCACATCATCGTGGTCAGGGACAATGCCAGCAGGCTTGAAAACACCACGGCCGTGCCGATGGTGACGGCCAGTTCCGCGAAGATCACGCCGATATTGCCGTCCAGAAAGGCGATGGGTACAAAGACCGCGATCAGCACCGCAGTCGTCGCAACCACTGCAAAGGCGACCTGCCGGGACCCATTGAAGGCCGCGAGCAATGGTGGTTCACCGGCTTCGATCCGCCGGGTGACGTTTTCAAGTACCACGATGGAGTCGTCCACAACAAGTCCGATGGCGAGAACCAGGCCCAGCAAGGTGATCAGGTTGACGGAATACCCGAATGCGGCAAGGCCAATGAATGACGAAATGAGGCAGATCGGGATGGTCACCGCCGGAATGATCATCGCCCGGATGGTGCCAAGGAACAGGTAGATCACCAGCGATACCAGCGCCAGCGTGATGGTGAGGGTCACGTATACGGAACTGATCGCGCTCTCGATGTAGACCGAATTGTCAGAACTGGAGATAAGGGACATGCCCTCCGGCAACGAATTGTTGATCGCGAGTGCCTTGGCATTGGTCGTTCGCAACACATCCAGGGTGTTGGCGGTTGACTGCTTGACGATCCCAAGGCCGATATTGGTGGCAGCGTTGCCACGGAATTCGCTCCGGTAGGAACTGGACCCCACCTGAACGTCTGCCACCTCGCCCAGTCTGACCAGATGGCCGTCTTCTCCCCTCGCGATCACCAGTTCCCTGAAGTCCTGCTCAGTCCGATATCCCCTGGCCACGCGAACGGTAAATTCCCTTTCCAGTGAGTCGATTCGTCCTGCGGGCAGTTCAACGTTCTGTCGCCGCAATGCCGATTCGACATCGTTTACGGTCATCCCCCGGGCGGCAAGTGCTGTACGATCAAGCCAGATTCGCATGGCATAGCGACCGGAACCGCTCACGAAGACGTTCGCGACGCCATCGATCACGGTGAACTGATCTACCAGGTAGCGCTCCGCGAAGTCTGTCAGGCCCATGTTATCCAGCACGTCGCTGGTGAGCGAGAACCACTGAATCGGATATGAATCGCTGTCTGACTTGGCGATCTGGGGAGGGTCCACGTCGGCAGGAAGCCGACTCATCACCCGCGAGACCTTGTCCCGCACGTCGTTGGCTGCCTGGTCGATGTCACGATCAATCTTGAATTCGACGGAAATGCTGGAACGCCCATCGTCGCTGCGAGAAGTAATGGACTTGACGCCCTCGATGCCGCTGATCTGGTCCTCCAGGACCTGGGTGATACGAGTTTCCACCACCGGGGCTGACGCCCCGCGATAGCTGGTGGTGACGCCAACAACTGGCGAACTGATGTCGGGATATTCGCGCAGCGGCAGGTCGCGAAATGCCAGGGTGCCAAAGGCAAGAATCATCAGACTGATCACGGTAGCAAAGACCGGTCGTTTGACGGAAACATCTGAAATGATCATGGCCGCGCTCCCGGTGTCTGTGGCTCGGTGGTCACCGGGGCACCGGGCCTGATTTTAACTACTCCCTGGGTGATCACCGGTTGACCCAGGTCGAGGCCCGCCCGAATCTCTACAAATCCTGGCTTGCGACGTCCAGTCTGCACCAGGACCCGCTCGGCAGTACCACTGGCTGAGACGGTGTAGACGTATTCCTGACTCTGGACAGGCACAATGGCTTCTTCCGGTACTACGATCACATCCTCACTGGCCTGGGTCAGGGAGACGTTGAGCAACATCCCCGGCCGCAACAACTCCTGGTCATTATCGATCCGGGCACGGATGCCAACCGCCCGGGTGACCGGGTCCACCCGGGAATTGATCCCCGTGACGACGCCTCGAAACACCCGCTCAGGATAGGCGACACTGCGAGCCATCACCTCCTGGCCCGGAGCGACGTTCGCCAGATTCTGCTCTGGAATCGAAAAGTTCAGCTTGATCAAACTGATGTCATCCAGAGTCGTCACGATGGCGTTTGGCGATAGTAGTGATCCCTGGCTGACATTGCGAAAGCCCAGTACTCCGGAGAAAGGTGCCCGGATGAGGCGATCATCCAGCCTTGCGATGATTGCCTCAAGGCGCGCCGCTGCAGTTTGTTTACGGGCCAACTCTTCATCAAGGGCCAGTTCGGACGCGAGTTTCTGGTTGATGAGGTTGGTGATCCTGCCCAGTTGCCTGGTCGCCTCGTCAAGGGTTGCCTGGGCTTCTGCCAACTGGGCTGTTTCCTCGGCGTTGGTCAGTTCAACCAGGATCGCGCCCTGCTTGACGTAGTCTCCGTCTTCAAAGTTGACCTTGCGTACGGTCTCGGTGACTTTCGATGACAGGGTCACGGATTCGTTGGCTTGCGCGGTGCCGATGGATTCAATGGCATCAACAAGGGTCATCAACCGGACCGATTCGGTCACCACGAAGGTTGGCCCCTCATTGCCCCACCCGCCAGATTGCTCCTTGTTGGCGAGCCATGTATTGGCCGTTATTGCAACGAGCGCCGCCACGATGACCGCGAAGGCCAGAATAACTGGATGCCGACTGATCAATCCCATAGGTCCCTTGCGCATTCGTCAAATCTGATCCGGGCAAGAGTATAGGGCGTTGCCCGCCTTCTGACTACGTGAATTGACATTCTCGAAACACATCCTGGGGCCGTTATCCAGGCCGGTTGCGCCCGGATTCAAAGACTGCACTGGGTCCTGGTTGGGGGAGAACATCCTTAGCACTGCGGATAATACAGATGTCCGTCTAAAGGTTTTCCTAACAATATATATACGTGGCGAGAGATGATGTTCCGAACAGGCGATCGGGTTCAACCACAGCAGTTGCCTCGTTCAGGTTTCGTTCAACATCGTATGCGTATGCTCGGCACATGTTGATCAGGAGAGAAAAGATGCCAAACAGCTCTGGGAACCTGCGGATAAATGCGGTGCTAACAATGGTACTGGTGACGGTATGTGTTGCCGCTGAACAGGTCCATGCAGACTCTCCTCGGGAGATTGCACTGGCCTATTACGACACGGCGGAAGTGATCGATGTGGTGCCGATCGTCAGTCACGAGGGAATCTCCATGCCGTATGAGGAATGCCGAACCGAACCTTCCGGTCGCACACATAGCCGCAGATCTGTTGTCCATGGCCGATGGGATGAGGGCTCTCAAAGACGCGCCCGGGATGACCGGGGTGGCAGTGCAGGGGCCCTTGACGGGTTGCTGGGTGCTCTGGTGGGCGGCGCCATTGGAAATCAGTTTGGAAAGGGTAACGGCAAGCGTGCCATGACGGTTCTCGGCGCATTGGCAGGCGCCGGGATTGCAAGCGCCGGGTCCCGTGATGAAAGCGTTTATCGGGATGTGTACTCGAGTCGTGACGGCCGCCATGACCGGCGTCAGGATACGCGACATCATCATGGTGACAGCCGCTGCCGAACTGTACAGCGCATGACCGAAGTCGAACGGATCGAGGGCTATCGGGTGACCTACCGATACCTTGGCCAGGAATTCGAGAAGACCACTGACCAGCATCCAGGCGACTCCCTTCGCGTGCGCGTCGAGATGTCGCCAGTTCAGCAACGCCAGTCACTGATGGCAGGAACCAGCTATGAGACAAGACACTAACAGAACTTCCATGACAGCCCTGAGCGTATCCGTCCCGGGCACGCTGTAGTCGTGCAGCAAAGTACTCGCGCTGGCACCTCGAGTCCGTGAACTTCCCTGAGAGCCACAACAGAATCAGCCACAACAGACAGGAGTATCTATGAAGATCTATCTGCTTTGCATCACGGTGGGCCTGCTCCTGACGATGAACATCCATGCGTCAGAAGGCCCGGTCATGCATTTGTTTCCCACCACTGTTCTCGAAGACATCAGAGAAACCGGGAAGGTTGCTGAAGAGATGGAAAACAATCTCCAGGACATCATTTCCCGGCTTGATCTGCAGCAGGAGCTTTACCACGGGTCCCGGTGTGCCGGCGCGGACGAAGACCCCGGGTGCCAGCGAATCGCAAGGCAGATCGGTGCCACCTATCTTGAGATGCTGACGGTGATGACCGAGCGGTTGCCGCAGATGGAACAGGCAGTCGACAACACCCGGGCTGGACTTAAAAAGCGCCTTCGTTCGGAACTGGGTGAAAAGACGACCCCGGGCGGATTGCAGGACGTTCTGCTGGGACGCCAGACCGGCCCAGCCGATGAGGCGACCCTGGCGCTCCGGGGCAGGTCCGGTATCCGGTTGTCTGACCGGTTCAAACAGTACTACGGCCTTGTGGCGAGCCGTCAGGGTGGCGCTTCATCATCACTTGCTGTGATTGCCTCGGATATCTACCTCGACATGGAGCAGGCTTCCTATCTGATCGCTGCGACTCGTGAGGAAATCAGTCGCGCCACGCTGATGGAACAGCTGAACCAGTCGTTTGGACTGATTACACCGGAAATGGCCCAGGTGGTGGAGGGTGTCAAGTCCATATTGTTTGGTGAGCAGGGCGATGCCCCCATCGCCTCGGCCCCGCCTGAAAATACCGGGCTGACCTACGTCAGCCCACTTGAATATTAAGGAGACGATCATGAGGAAGTTCTACGGACTGGTTCTGATCACTGTGCTGGCCGGATGCGCCTCGACGACGCCCACCGCCCAGTGTGATGTCACGATCAGGGCGCCACTCGAGGGTGCGATGCTGATGGTCGAGGACCGATTGACCAATGGTTGTGCCTATAGTTTCGATGCCTACATGGCACAGTTGATCGAGGTGGCCCGCGACAATCCTGCGGCCGGGAATAAACGGGCCTTCAGCGAACTGCTTGTACGGATCAGCGATCAGGCAGTGATCAGCAAGCGCCAGGCGAGTGAGTTCTACAATCGGTATTTCAATATCAAGTTTGCCTCGCTATCCGGGGACTACAACACCTGCTCCCAGGTCTGCCCCGTCAGAAGCAAGGTCATATCCCAAATGCGGGATGAGCTGAGGGACAAGGAAGTCGGGCTGCTTGAGATCACCGGAGACCAGGGGTCTTACTATCGGGCCGACCACCTCCTGCAGGAATCGGAACTGGTTCTGGAAGCGACCTGCAGAGCCTGTGACGGTGATGCAGGCTGATGGGTGTCCTGACGCCCTACGTTGCCGGCACCGGGGTCGGATTGATACTGACGACAGCATTGTCGCGCACTCCTGATGACTGGATCGAGTCCGCAGGCCGATGGGTTGATCTGAACCTTGGCTATTCTGCCTGGGTGTTTGTGGCGGTCCTCGTGTGTTTTGTCGCCAATCTGATCAGCCTGCGAGGGCAACTCCGGGTCGGCAACGACTTCAAGGCGGTGTCCCGGCTGGACCAGCTGAGTGACGTATGGACTCATGTCTTTGTCGGAGTCGGTGTGATCTGGACAGCAGTCGGCATGCGCAGTGCATTGTCTGCTGCGCTCACAGCGCCCGCCGATGTCAATGAGGCTGGCAGTCAGGTGCTGGCCCGTCTGGTGGACGGCGGCATTCTGCTTGCGTTGTCGACGACCATTGTCGGTGCAGCGGGAGGCTATCTGATGCGCCTTTTAAAGACCGGCTGGCTGGGGGCAGCCCTGTCGGCCTTCTACCATCACGAGGATCGGTATGAAACAGATGAGTTGATGGCGAGGTTACGATCCATTGAGGATGCGATCACCCGGTATGGCACTCGGCCGGTACCGCCATCAGATTCTTCGGACTTTCGGGAAGACCTGCGAGCGGACCTGCGAGAGGACCTGCCATCGGGCATTCCATCACGAATGATGCAGGAGTCAGTCAGTGCGTCGTAGCGACCCCATGTCGGACACGGATGGTTTGCAGGCCGATGTCATGCGGTTCATGGCAATCATTGCATTGTGCATGGTCGCCATCATGGCACTGGTAGGGCAGTTGGGTGACGCGCCCGTGGTGGCCCCTTTACAGGGGGCGCAGTCGAACAGGCAACTGCCGCTGCCGGTCACCATGGATGCCCTGAGGGTTTCGGCTCCATCAGCACCCGTCAAGGCTCCGGTCGACTCCGAACCAACCCCCGTGGCCATGTCGGTGCGAGATCTGAGTCCGGTCTCGTCAAAAGCCAGCCCCGATCCGGGCGCAAGGAAACCGACAGAGTCTGTTCGACCTTCATCAGAGAAATCCTCTGACAACGCCTCTGACAACTCCTCAGAGAGTACTGGGTTAACTCTTCGTTTCGCCTCCGATCGGGTGTTTCTGGGAATGATTGCTGCCGGAAGGATCAAGGTATACGTGCGAGATGGTGCCGGATTTGTAGAACTGTCACCGGCTCTGGACACCCGCGCGGGCAAGCCGGCTGGCCAGCTCTATGAGCTTGTTGGGCCGTCTGTGCCAGCGTTGGTCAGGAAGGTGCTGGGCGAAGCCGACATCTATCTGGTGGTGTTGCCGCAGCCAACACAGCGGGCGATCGCAAGGTACGCCCGGGACAGGCAGGTGGTGTCTGATGGTGGCGCATTGGTCATTCATGGAAACGGGGAGGTGCGCCATGAAACCTGAATGGAGATCACGGCGGACGTCGCCGCAGACATCGCTCAAGACATCGGCGCAGACATGCCTTTGGGCATTGACATGGCTTGCGACACTACTATGCCTTCCTGCCGGTGCGGCGCCGCTGGACGGTGATCTCGGTAGCTGGCTGGACGAACAGGCCATACCGCAGGTCGTCTCATTGTTGTCCAACCATCCCCGGTTCAAGGGGCAGGTCATTGACATCGTGGCCATGGACGAAGGTTACCCGACCCCGACGATGAGTGAACTCGTGGACAGTATGCGGGGTCAACTCACCCTGGCTCTGGTCAGGGATACGCAGGTGAGGATTCCCCTTGAGGGCCGCTGCGATGACGTACACACAGTCCTGGGGATCGACATAGATCGTACCTCGGCAAGCGGATTTGATGTCACCCTGGCGATGCTCGATCTGGATGAGGGGATCTGGGTCAATGGGACCGTCCAGCGCTGGTCCGGGAGATTGACTTCAGCGCAGCGTAGAATGCTGGCCACCGTCGGTCGGGAAGGGCGCTGCGACAATCTGGCGTCTCCAATGGTCGCCGGTTATGGGGGCAGCGCAACGGGGCCGGGCACCGGCGAGGGCGCTGCCGGTGACCTCGAGTGGCGCACAGATCCGGGGCCAGATGCAGGACGGGAACTCATCTCGGAGGTCATTATCAGTGATGCGTCTTCGCTGTGTCGTGACCGCAATTGTATGGATGTTCAGATTGAGCTCTTTGAAGTGGCGTTTGTATTGCCATTTCATACCCGCGACGGGGTGGTCACGCCCCTGTACTGTCGTTTGCCAGCCAGGGAGAGGCCGGGCACGCTCCGTTACGGAATCAACGTGCCAGACGGCGATACGCCGAATCGTCCGTCGGTGGGTTTCTATCTGATGGCGGTCCGGGACCGGGAAGTCGCCCGGGAGGTTCTGGAGGTTCTTGTTCTGGCGAGCGACGCCTGTGGTGATGAAGTGGGCGCTGCCCCGCATCAGTGGTTGCCTCGCCTCGACGCCCTGCTGGCTGCAAGGGACAGCGGGGTGAGCTGGCGTGCCTTGCATCTGGCACTTGAGGCCAGTGGCATCAGGAGGTTCGAATGATTCGGTTCATGTGCGGTATCGTTTTCGGGGTCCTGTCTGGTTTGGCGACGGTCCTGGTTCCGGTGCCCGGTCTGCCTGACGAATCCTTCGTGGCCGACGCTGTGATACGTGATCTGGCAGTAGACGCTGACTTCGTGGAAACAGCACCAGGGAATCCAGATGACCGTGATGCAGACCTTGATACTTACTCGGCGCCAGACATGGCTTCCGGTATCGCGACTGACATTGCCCCTGACATTGCCCCTGACATTACCCCTGATACAGATTCTGGTGTGGACCCTGAAACAGAATCTGGCGCAGGCGTTGACCTCGACCTGGCGTATCAGAAAGTCTGGTCCAGCTTCCGAAGCGAGACCTCGGCGCGAGGTTTTGCAGACCGGATGTCGCGGCTCCTTGCTACCGACCTCGATGTCGTCAAACTGGCACCGGGCCAATACGAGGTCCGTTTTCCCTGGAAACGGCCTGAAGAGCGCAGTGCCCTGCTCGATGACGTTGCGGCGCTGACCGGTTTCCGGCCGCCGGAGCAGGGCCATGACGGCCGGCCATAGTGTGTCGTGCAGACGACCCCGGCGCGGCCTGACCGGTCCGCCCGGTGGTGGCAGGAACATCCTGGTGGTGATCCTCCTTGGCCTTGCGCTGCCCGCTGCTGCAGAAGTCATCCCCTATGCCGGGTGCTTCGAGGTGGCCAGCCGGAAGCACGATATCCCGGTAGACCTGCTGCTGGCGGTAGCGTCTGTTGAAAGTAACTGGCAGGCAGACGCCAGGTCGACTGCCGGCGCCCATGGAATCATGCAGATACGATGGCCGCATACGGCGCGCCATCTGGGTGCGCGACGAATATCTGAATTGTACAACCCGTGCCTCAACATTGATTTCGGCGCCCGATACCTCGCGGAACTGTCCCGGCGATTCAAGGGTCAGTCCCGAATGGTGCTGGCAGCCTATAACTATGGCCCTTCAAGGCTTGAGTCCTATGCGGACGTGCCCGCCGGAGTGCGGGCCTATGTGACACGGGTAGAGCAGCGGCGCGCAGCGCTCAATCTCCAGCCTGTCCCGACGTCCATCACGGCCGGGTCACCGCTGCTGACATTTCGTTCCCGGCTGCACGCGGATGCGGCAATGAAGGCTCTGGGGCGACAATTGCCTTCTGCCGTGCTCCGACTGACCCGATCGGCCGAGGGCTGGACGCTGGTCAGTGACACGATGAACCCGGAAGATCGGGTTCGCCTAACCAGATTACTGAGGTGAAGATAATGAGACAGCTCATCATGGTGGTATTGCTCCTTGGGGCACCGGCATTCGCATCGGACATCACCGTCCAGACGAGGATCACTTCGACAACGCCGTTGTATGGCACGCAGGTGATTGCCGTGAGTGAACGGTGCCAGGGGCCACCCCCCAATGGGGCCGGGCTGGTGTCGCTGCTTGGCTGGGACCTCGGAGCCCTCAGCGTGCCCGGGTCGTGCACGCCGTTGTCGTGCCGGGAAGTTTTCCGGACGGCACAGCGTGCGGCCGGAACTTCCATGAAAGTCTGCGCGGCCGGACAGGAAGATCGCATCGACAGGCCCATTGGCTATCGCGTTGCCTTCGAGTGGCAGGGCGAGGCAGGGGAAGTCATTATGGACGAGCCACCACAGGGACGATGGCTGCCGATGCGCGTTCGCTTGCGTTAATCGTCGCGATCGTCCTGCATGTGGCCGGGACCCTGGCATTGGCATATCCAGCGTCCGGACGAGCGCCACCGGCTGGCAGGCTGTGATAATCTCCGGCTATTCACGGTTCGGGAAAAAAGCGATGACTTCATTGGGGACGCCATTATCCGGCACTGCCTTCAGGGCGCTGCTGTGCGGCAGCGGTGAACTGGGCAAGGAGGTGGTGATCGAACTGCAGCGCCTCGGTGTTGAAGTTATTGCCGTTGATCGATACGCAAATGCCCCCGCAATGCAGGTGGCGCACCGTTCTCACGTCATTTCCATGCTCGACCCGGATGCCCTGCGCAGGGTGATTGAGCAGGAGCGGCCGGATGTGATCATCCCGGAGATCGAGGCCCTGAATACTGCGGCTCTGGCAGAACTCGAAGCCGAAGGCTTCAGGGTCATCCCGACCGCCAATGCGGCAAGGTTGACCATGAATCGTGAGGGAATCAGGCGGCTGGCCGCAGAGGAACTGGGAATCGTTACCTCTGAATACCGGTTTGCTGATTCCGAGGCCGACTACAGGGAAGCCATCCGTCAGATCGGGCTGCCGCTGATCGTCAAGCCGATCATGTCATCTTCGGGCAAGGGTCAGAGTCTGGTTCGCCATGAGAGCGATATCGCAAAGGCGTGGCGCTACGCCCAGGAGGGAGGGCGCACGGGAGCCGGTCGGGTCATCGTGGAGGCATTGGTGAAATTCGATTTCGAGATCACACTGCTGACTGTACGGCATCAGGGCGGAACGACATTCTGTGAACCCATTGGTCATCGTCAGGTGGACGGCGACTACCGGGAGTCCTGGCAGCCACAGGCCATGAGCGAACTGGCTCTTTCCCGGGCGCAGGACATCGCCCTGGCGGTGACCGATGCGCTGGGCGGTTCCGGCATCTTTGGCGTGGAGCTGTTCATCCGGGGTGACGATGTGATCTTCAGTGAGGTCTCACCAAGGCCCCACGATACGGGGATGGTGACCATGATCTCGCAGGACCTTTCGGAGTTCGCATTGCATGCGCGAGCGATCCTGGGGTTACCGATTCCTGCGATCCGGCTCTACGGGCCGTCAGCTTCCAGCGTGATCCTCGCCGAGGGCCATTCAACTGCGCTGCGGTTCGACAATCTGGATCAGGCGCTGGCCGAGCCGGACACCACAATCAGGTTGTTTGGCAAGCCCGGTGTCGAGGGCAAACGCCGGATGGGTGTCGCCCTCGCTCGCGGAGACAGCGTTGAGGAGGCCAGAGCCCGGGCGCTGCGCGTGTCCGACGCCGTGGGCTTCACGTTCCAGTAACACTCCCTGCCAATCGAGCCGCATGGTCACGCATGCCGGTCGCGAAATCCCTTGGGGTTAGCGCCAGCAGCCGGGTCATGTCCAGTACATCGAAGTGTTTGTCTTCGAGCAGTCGGCGTACCTCGGCAAGGCCAATGGCGGGCAGGCCCGGAATGCTCCCGGTCACGAGCGCGGCGGTCGCGATCAGTGGATAGGGCATGGCAACGATGGGTGTCCTGATTGCCATGGCATCAAGAACGATGGCTACAAACTCCCGATAGGTCAGTGGGGATGGCCCGGCGATGACAATGCTCTGGTTGGTGAGCAGCCCGTCATCGGTGATGCATTGATACAGCGCGGTCGCCACATCGTCACAGTGAATGGGCTGTATCAGTGTCCGTCCGCCCGCCGGCAGGGGAATGAGGGGATAGCGCCGCGCCGCTGCGATGATTCGTTCGACGTTATTGAGGCCGTCGCCGCCATAGATCAGGGTGGGGTGCAGGATCGTAGTGGGCACCATACTTTCGGATGCAAGCTGCTCCATCACCAGTACATCCCTGCAGCGTTCGTCGGGAAAGCGGGTGAATTTCCGGGTGGACCCCAGCGCGATGAAGCGTTGCAGACTGTCCGGCATCAGCAATGGTGCCAGTGCGGGACGGCTGCAGAGTACCAGAATGTCTGTATCACCTAAAAAGTCCTGGTTGATGGAGACATCACAGGCAATGATCGATGCGCCAGTGCTGGCAGTCAGCGTAGTGAGTTGCTGAACGCGGGTGAGGTTCCTGCCGATCCCCAGTACCGGAAAACCGTCTTCTGCCAGGCGAACAAACAGTGACTTGCCGGGCCCGGTGGTGGCCCCGACGATGGTAATCCGTGGTGTCGTGGTTGCGGCAGGCATCGGTCAGCCGGTGTTTCTCATGCTCGCTGCAATGCCCGCAATCGTGATCAGCAGTGCCTTCTTGATCCTTTCGTTGGATGGGTCCTTTCGGTACCGGGAAATCAGTTCGATCTGCAGAAAATGCAGCGGGTCGGTGTAGGGATCACGAAGGTCGATCGTGCGGCGAACCACCGGTGAGTGTTCCAGCAGGATGTCCTGATTCTTGATTTCATTGACGTATCCGATCAGCCCTTCAAGTCGTTGCCGCAGGTCTTCGCCCAATGGCTGCAGCTCCTGTGGTGCCAGTGCCTCATCGTAGCGCTCGGCGATCTCCGGGTCCGCTTTGGCCAGTACCATTTCCAACAGGTCCAGCTGGGTTTGAAAAAAGGGCCACTCGTTGATCATTTCCCTGATCACAAAGTTTTCCTTGCCAGAGAGTTCCTGAGACAGTGCCCCATCTGTGCCGAGCCAGGCGGGAATCATCAGCCGCTTCTGGGTCCAGGCAAATACCCAGGGAATGGCCCTGAGGTCCTTGATGGTGCTGCTGCCGGACTTGCGGTGCGCAGGCCTGCTCCCCAGCGCGAGCAGACTCAATTCCCGCTCGGGCGTGCTGCTGCTGAAATACTCGGCGAAGTCGGTACCGTCCTGGACGATGCTCCGATACTCTGTCATGGCGGCTTCCGCCAGGCGATCCATCAGCAGTCGCCAGTTGTCTCTTGGTACAGGCGGGGGCAACAGGTTCGCCTCGATCACGGCGCTCAGGATCAGGTCCATGCTGTTCTGGGCCAGTTGCGGCGAGCCGTACTTGAAGCGGATCATCTCGCCCTGTTCGGTTACCCTCATGCCGTGACGAATGGTCCCTGGCGGTTGGGAACTGATGGCCTGGCGAATGGGTTCACCGCCGCGTCCGGCGGCACCGCCACGTCCGTGGAACAGCGTCAGGTCTACGCTGTATTTGTCGGCCACCACCAGCAGTTCCTCCTGGGCCCGGTACTGGGCCCAGGCCGCTGCCATCTGGCCCGCATCCTTGGCGGAATCCGAGTAGCCGATCATGATCTGCTGGTGTTCGCCCATGTATTCACGGTACCAGTCGGTTCGAAGCAGGCGCTCCAGGGTCCATGCCGCGTTGTCCAGATCGCTCAGGGTCTCGAACAGTGGCACAATAGGCAACGAGGCGGCCAGGCCGGACTTGCGCAGCAGCAGAATGACGGCCAGCACATCCGATGGGTTCTTCGCCATGGAAATGATGTAGCAGGACACACCATCGGCATTGGAGCCGGCGATCAGCCTGATCGTACGCAAGGTTTCACCAGCCTCACCGGGGGGTTCCCATGACTCGGGAATCAGCGGTCGCCTGCTCTTGAGTTCTTCCAGCAAAAAATCGTGACGCGCTTTCTCGGACCAGGAGAGGTAGCTTCCAAGACCCAGGTGCCCGGTCAGTTCGTCCATCAACAGTTCATGCTTGTCGGAACTCTGTCGAATATCCAGATCAATCAGAGTTACCCCGAAGGTGGACAGACGGATCAGCGTTTGTTTGAGCAGGCCGTCGGCAATGATCCCCATGCCGCACTCGTGCAGGGAGCGATAGCAGGCATCCAATGGATCAAAAAGATCGGACCTTTTGAGAATCAGCGCTTGGTGGGGAGGGTCCACGGTTTCTGCCCAGTCTCGCGTATCCTGAAGCCTGGTGCGCAGCTCCCGCAGGATCAGGCGATACGGTTCGTGGGCGTTCTCAGCGCACAGGCTGGCGACTTCATCGTTGCACTGGGACATGGAGAGCTGGGACTGTAGTTCCTCCAGGTCCCGGAGATAGAGATCGGCCGCCTGCCATCGGGCAAGCCTCAGCACTTCGTCGGTAACTTCAGTCGTTACGTTGGGGTTGCCATCCCGATCACCGCCCATCCAGGATGAGATGGTGATAGGAGCATCACCCAGGGAAAGGGATTGGCCGGTATAGCGGCGGAGCAATTGATCGAGGCCCTGCCACAGGTGCGGAATGGCTTCCCAGAACGAGTGTTCGATCACCGCATAGCCCCACTTTGCCTCGTCCTGGGGCGTCGGTCGTTCGGTTCGGATCTCGTCGGTATGCCAGACTTCAGCGACCAGTCGTTCCAGTTCTTCACGTTCGCGGCCTTCCAGAGGTTGATCCTCGCGGACATGCTCGATGGCGTTGGCGATGCGGTTGTACTTCTGGATCAGTGTCCGACGGGTGATTTCGGTCGGATGAGCTGTCAACACCAGATCACAATGAATGTTCCTGACGGTTGCTGCGATCTTCTCTTTGGCAATCGCCTCGGTTTCAAGCTTCTCGAACAGAGACTTCAGATGGGAGTCATCGGGGAATCGCTCACTGTGCGCAAGACTGGCCTCGGCCTGTTCGGCGATGTTGGTCAGATTCAGGAACTGGTTGAATGCCCTCGCGACCGAGATCAGGTGTTCCTCGTCCAGATCGGCCAGGACCCCATGGAGTTGGCGATGGTCACCACCACCCTGCTGCCGCCTGGTCTTGGCGAGGGTCCGAATCTGTTCGACCTTGAGCAGGAATTCCTCGCCAAGTTGAGCGGTCATGGTCTGACCCAGCAGGTCCCCCAGGACATGCACCCGGTGACGAAGTCGTTTGGATATCAGCTCTTCCATTGCAGGCCCGGTGTGATGTTGGCTGTTCATTGTAGCCCTGACGGACAATTCACTAAAAGGTACAATGTTCAGCTACAGGGTTGAGGCAAGAGGTTCAGGGATTCATGGGGAACATGCAGCAATGAAAGGATTGAAGGACAAGGTGGTGTTGATCACGGGCGGCAGTCGGGGTCTCGGCAGGGCCATGGCGCTGGGTTTTGCCGGGCAGGGAGCGCCCATTGCCATCGTGTCCCGCAAGCTCGAAGTGTGCCAGGAGACCGCAGCCGAAGTTGAGGCGCTTGGTGTATCGGCGTTCCCCTATGCCTGTCATGTTGGGCACTGGCAGGAACTCGATACCATGGTGGACGCGGTCTACGAGCGCTTTGGCAGGGTTGATGTGCTCATTAACAATGCTGGCATGTCGCCGCTGTATGAATCACTGGATCAGGTTTCCGAGGACTTGTTTGACAAGATCATCGGCGTCAATCTCAAGGGCCCGTTCCGGCTTTCCGCGAACGTTGGCGCCCGGATGATGCGGGGCGATGGTGGCAACATCATCAACATCAGTTCGACTGCCTCCGTTCGTCCCAGCCCCAATGCAGAACCCTATGGTGCAGCCAAGGCAGGACTGAACGCCATCACCCAGTCGTTTGCTAGTGCCTACGGGCCGAGGGTCAGAGTCAACTGTATCATGGCGGGCCCGTTTCTAACGGACATCAGCAAGGCCTGGGACATGGAGTCGTTCAAGCGGCAGGCAGAGCGTACGATCCCCTTGAAACGGGGTGGCCAGCCCGAAGAAATTGTGGGTGCCGCGCTCTATCTGGCGAGCGACGAGGCGAGCTTTACCACTGGCGCACTACTGGCGGTCGATGGTGGCAATCACTAGGCTTACCGGCTATTGCTTTCGCACCGCAAAGATGAAATCCCGGAAGATGTCCATCAGGGTTTCGTACTTGTAGTCGGTGAATTCACCCGCGTCAAAGTACATGCCGTGCTCGCTGCAGGCCTCATACTGCAGGTGTGTCTGGACCGGGTCATTCAGCTCCGCCATGGGTTTGCCGCAGCGCGGGCAATCAATGTCACGGATTTTGTTGTGCGCCTTACCGACATTCGGGTCACCGCTGTCCACGTAGTCTGACATCCATTTATCCTTGAGCGCCTCCGCCTCACCGATATCAAACCAGATGCCGAAACACCCGCTGCATCGGTCCACGGTGACGCCACCCTGCAGAGTGCTGAGGGTATGTTCTTCCATCGCCGCGCCGCATTTCGGACAGTCCATTGGGTATTGTTCCTTCTTTTGGATGGTGTCAGGCATTATCCAGACCCTTGGGCGCAAAAGAAGTCCTTTGACGCGAGGCTCCCGTTAAGCTGGCAGGGTTTTCCATGATGTCCACCGAGCAGCGCATCAGGGCCCTGGCGAATCCAGCATAATTGAAAGATACCCCGGCAGTGGTTTCGATGTCCGCAGCCTGGTCGTGGCTGTCCGGGACCGCAGTTTCGAAAGGAGGGACATGGATGAACGCGACGTGTTCAAGGGCCCGGTCCGATTCACGAAGCCCTTCCAGCACGTACAGGGTCTCTTCGCAGAGGAACCCGCCTGCATCATTGGAAAGTCGGCCTGGATGTTCCTGCGCCTTCAGGCGGGCGAACAGGCGCTGGAGAGGAAATGATGCGTCGCGCCGGGCAGGTCCGGCCGGGTCAATGGTCGCGCTCGCCGGAGGGGTGCCGGTATTGTCGGGTCGGTCCTGGCGCTGGTTGCGGGCCAGGGTTTCAAGCCGGAAGCCTTCCGGTCCACCTTCGCCGAACGCAATGATCATGCGGGGGTGATATCGGCGGCAGTATTCCTGCAGCATCTGCTGCGGCGCGCCCCAGCGGACGGGAAGCCTGATGCAATGAGCGTTGACGCTGGCCGCCGCTCGGCTCGCGACGATCCAGGATGCATTGATGCGCCGTCCGTCAAATGGCTCGAAACCGGTGACGAGAATGTGGTCCATGGGGGGCACTCAGTAGGCGTGATTTGATTGAAGCAAAGGGATAGGTTGAAATCAAACCTGCCCGGCCAGTTATCGGCCAGGCGTTGCCCATGAGTCAGGAGAATCAAATGGTGGACCCCGCCGTCGTCCTTTTTGCCAATGACGCGTTCTATCTCGCGTTCAATCACCGGGATCTTGCCGCGATGGATGAAATCTGGGCGCGGCAGACGCCCACGGCCTGTATTCATCCCGGCTGGCATTGTCTGATTGACCGGGAGGAGATCATGCAGAGCTGGTCGGATATTCTGGGCAACGAATCGGCGCCTGATATTTCCTGCCATGGCGCCAGAGTGCTGTTTCAGGGGGACGTTGCATCGGTGATCTGTTTTGAGCAGTTGGAGGAGGGTTGGCTGGTGGCGACCAACAATTTCATCTGGGAGGACGGCGAACTCCGTCTGTGTCATCATCAGGCCAGTCAGTGCCTGAATCCGCCGGAGATGAACCGGTCGGACCAGCCTACCATTCAGTAACGAACGCGTTGAGGAGAGATAAGGATGAAAGCTGCTGTCCTGAAGGAAGTCGGTAAACCACTGGAGATCGAAGAGATCAGCATCGACAAACCGGGCCCCCGGGAGGTCCTGATCCGGACGGCGGCAGCCGGGGTCTGTCACAGTGACCTGCATTTCGTTGAGGGGCTGTACCCGGCGGCCATGCCGATGGTATTGGGCCACGAGTCTGCCGGTGTGGTGGAGGCAGTGGGTGACAGTGTGTCCTACGTCAAACCGGGTGACCACGTGATCACCTGCCTGTCGGTCTTCTGCGGCCACTGCGAAATGTGCCTGACCGGGCATCTGTCGCTGTGCGCCAATCCGGAGACGCGTCGCGCCTCGGCAGACACACCACGCCTGTCAAAAGACAGCCAGCCTGTGCAGCAGTTTGCGAACCTGTCCTCGTTTGCCGAGCAGATGCTGGTTCATGAGCACGCCATCGTGAAAATTCGCGAGGACATGCCCCTCGACCGGGCGGCTCTCATTGGCTGCGGCGTGACCACCGGAGTGGGCGCCGTCTTTCACACTGCCCGCGTCGAGCCAGGGTCTACCGTCGCGGTGATTGGCTGCGGCGGTGTCGGGTTGTCGTGCATCAATGGGGCAGCCCTGGCCGGAGCAGGCAGGGTGATCGCCGTCGACATGGTCGCCTCCAAGCTGGAAATGGCAAGAACGTTTGGCGCCACGGACGTCGTCAACGGCAGTGATGGTGACCCGGTTGCCCAGATCAGGGAACTCACAGGAGGCGGCGTGCAGTACTCGTTTGAGGCCATTGGCTTAAAGCAGACGGCCGAACAGGCATTCAGCATGCTACGACCGGGTGGTACGGCGACGATCATTGGCATGATTCCGGTCGGGGTCAAGATCGAACTCACGGGTGCGGCATTTCTTCAGGAGAAGAAGATCCAGGGCTCGATGATGGGTTCCAACCGGTTCCGTGTCGACATGCCGCGCTTCATTGAGTTTTATCTGGCGGGCCGGCTGCATCTGGACGAAATGGTGTCCAAACGCATCGGGCTGCACCAGATCAACGAGGCCTTCACTGACATGAAGTCAGGCTCCGTTGCCCGCAGCGTGATCGTGTTCGATCAGTAACCTGAGAGCCCTCAGCGTGCCCGGGTCGGCCGCGCCGTTGTCGTGCCGGGAAGTTTTCCGGACGGCACAGCGTGCGGCCAGAACTTCCATGAAAGCCCTCAGCGTGCCCGGGTTGGCCACGCCGTTGTCGTGCCGGGAAGTTTTCCGGACGGCGCAGCGTGCGGCCAGAACTTCCATGAAAGCCTTCAGCGTGCCCGGGTCGGGTACGCCGTTGTCGTGCCGGGAAGTTTTCCGGACGGCACAGCGTGCGGCCAGAACTTCCATGAAAGCCTCCCGTCCGCCGATCCCCGCGGGCGGGAGCAAGCCTTACGCTTTCTTCGATCTCTTTTTTGCGCCCTGGAGTGCTTCGACTGCCTGCCGCAGGGCCTCGACCTCGGCGCACAGCGCCGCGAGGTCTGGGGTCGTCTGGCCTGGCTCTGCCCGCTTCACCCGTTCGTACTCTGCCCGCAGCAGCCGCCCGCTGTCCCGCTCTTCCGCGATGTAACGGCCCATGAGCCCTGCCGTCGAGGGGTCGATGGTCTGGTCGGCCAGAATCTGCAGCAGCCTGTCCTCGCCATCACCGCCAGCCTTGTCAAACCCCAGCTGCTCGAACTTCTGAACGTCAGGGATCTCCGAGGTGACCAGGTCCATGTTCTTCGCGAACGCCGGGTTGTCCTTTTCCTGCAAGGAAAAGCCGAGTTCGCACATCCTTTTCTCAAATGCCGCGGCATGTTCGGCTTCCCGAAGTGCAACGGTCTTGAGGCATGCCGCCAATCCCGCGTCGGCTGTTGTTCTGGCCCACGCATCAAGAAACTCAAAGCCGTGCCGCTCGCCGATGACGATTGCGTTCATTGTGCCAAGGAAGCTCGGTTTGCTCGTGTCTTTCATAGGATGCTCGATTGTGAACAGGGTGGACTGACATCATACGGCTGCGTCGGTTGAACTGGCAACTAACATGCGGCCCGGCGCTATGCCCCGCGATTTTGCCGAAGACCGCGCCCGAGGTCAGGCC
>JAQBUI010000140.1 GCA_027624035.1 Pseudomonadota bacterium
TTGAGATAGTATAGGACTAAACCGGACTAACAGGCAATAAAAAAGCCCGTAAACACTAGGCTTACGGGCCTTTATGGTACTACTTGGGATTAAAGCTGGTAGCTTACATCATGCCGCCCATGCCGCCCATGCCGCCCATACCACCCATACCGCCCATGTCAGGGGCCGAGGCGTCCTCGATCTCTGCGATCATGGCCTCGGTCGTGAGCATCAGGCCAGCTACAGAAGCCGCAGCCTGCAGTGCAGTACGGGTCACCTTCGCCGGGTCCGGCAGACCAAACTTGATCATGTCGCCGTACTCACCGGTAGCCGCGTTATAGCCATGGCTGCCTTTGAGGCTCTTGACCTTGTCGACCACAACCGATGCCTCGGCACCGGCATTGGATGCGATCTGGCGCATTGGAGATTCCATGGCCCGGCAGAGGATGGCGATGCCCACGTTCTGGTCTTCGTTGTCACCTTGGAGCTTCGACAGTTTCTGCAGGGCACGGATCAGTGCGACCCCGCCGCCAGGCACGATGCCTTCCTGGACCGCAGCGCGAGTTGAATGCAGTGCATCTTCTACGCGCGCCTTCTTCTCCTTCATTTCGACCTCAGAACCAGCGCCTACCTGAATGACCGCAACACCACCGGCCAGCTTGGCAACGCGCTCCTGAAGCTTTTCACGGTCGTAGTCTGACGAGGTGTCCTCGATCTGCTTGCGCAGTTGAGTCACCCGGGCTTCGATTTCATTCGACTGCCCGGCACCGTCCACGATCGTGGTGTTTTCCTTGGTGAGGGTGATGCGCTTGGCGTGACCCAGGTCGTCCAGCGTGGCGCTCTCAAGAGAGAGGCCGACTTCCTCAGAGATCACAGTTGCACCAGTGAGCACAGCGATGTCCTGGAGCATTTCCTTGCGACGATCACCAAACCCGGGGGCCTTGGCTGCTGACACCTTCACAATGCCGCGAAGATTGTTCACCACCAGCGTGGCGAGGGCTTCACCTTCCACATCCTCGGCAATGATCATCAGCGGTTTGCCCGACTTGGCGACGGCTTCGAGGACCGGCAGCATGTCGCGGACCCGTGAAACCTTCTTGTCGAACAGCAGAATGTAAGGGTCTTCGAGCTCGGCGCACATCTTTTCCTGATTGTTCACGAAATAGGGCGAGAGATAGCCGCGGTCGAATTGCATGCCTTCAACGACTTCAAGCTCGTACTCCATGCCACTGCCTTCCTCGACGGTAATCACGCCTTCCTTGCCAACCTTGTCCATTGCCTCGGCAAGAATCTCGCCGATTCGAACATCGCTGTTTGCAGAGACGCTGGCCACCTGGGCAATTGTCTTGGAGTCGGTACAGGGCACCGCGAGTTTTTCTATTTCCACCACAGCGGCCGCGACGGCCTTGTCGATACCGCGCTTGAGGTCCATCGGGTTCATACCGGCCGCGACGGCCTTCAGGCCCTCGTTCAAAATAGACTGGGCGAGCACTGTCGCCGTGGTGGTGCCATCACCAGCGACATCAGAGGTCTGGGACGCGACCTCTTTCAACATCTGTGCGCCCATGTTCTTGAACTTGTCCTTCAGTTCAATCTCCTTGGCCACGGAAACCCCGTCCTTGGTGACGGTCGGCGCGCCAAACGACTTGTCCAGAACAACGTTGCGCCCCTTCGGACCCAGCGTAACCTTCACCGCATCGGCGAGGAGGTTCACCCCACTCAACATGCGCTGACGCGCTGCGTCGCCGAATTTAATGTCTTTAGCTGTCATGTGTCTTTAATCCTTCAATAGAACCGCTTGTGTTCAACAAAACCTGTCTGTATTGGCGCGACAGAAATGTGTCCGCGCGTCATTCAGTCCTCTATTTCTCTATTCGAGTACGCCAAACACCTCGCTCTCGCTCATGATGAGCAACTCCTCACCATCGATTTTCACTTCACTTCCCGAATACTGGCCGAACAGCACCTTGTCTCCCTTCTTGAGGTCAACCTTGCGTACTGCACCGTCTTCCAGCTTCTTGCCAGGGCCTACTGCAACCACCACGCCGATGGCCGGTTTTTCCTTCGCGGAACCAGGGATCACAATCCCGCCCGCTGATTTGGTTTCTTCCGGCTCACGTCGTACAACCACACGATCCTGTAATGGACGAATACTCAATTCATGTCTCCTGCATGTTTCAACAAGCCGGGGGCAATCTCGCCCGGCACAATCAACCTTGGGCCAGAAAACTACTCTGGTTTCGAAACTTTTTCTGGAGGTTAGGAGAGCCGATTAGCACTCTCCCTCAGAGAGTGCTAATCATAGGCTTAGTCGGACCAGTGTCAATGAGGTACACGACAAAAAATATCGTCGTCGTGCCTGGTTCAGGTCTGCGGGGCGGCCACCAGCGTTGACTCATTGGAGTCCGAAGGGCTGAACCCACCGGCACGCTCATCGGCGAAGGTGGGCGCAAGTTCTGTAGCCGGGTCACCGGAGACCCGGGTACCCCGCAGCACTCTGGCGTGACTGTGATCGTACGGGCAGGCTCGATGCATCAGGCAGCGATTATCCCACACCACCAGATCACCAGGCGTCCACCGGTGGGTATAGATGCGCGGCGGCTGGCAGGCGTCTTCCAGCAGACGCTGCAGGAGTTCTTTGGACTCCTGCTCTGGCAGCCCGGGAATCCCGTAGGCATGGCGCCCGGTATACAGGGACTTGCGGCCGGTCTCCGGATGAGTCTTCACGATGGGGCGCAGCGGCGCGCCTTTTTCATGGAATCCATAGACATTGTCGGTGGTGTGCTTGAATCCGGCCTGTTCCTGGGAATAGTAAAGGGAGTGATAGGCCGAGAGCGGCTCCAGCCTGGCCTGGGTTTCCGGGTCAAGGGCATCCCATGCCGCACGCATATCCGCGAACGCGGTTTCGCCGCCTTCCGGCGGTACCACCAGCGCATAGAGCATGGCGGCCTTGGAGGCGAGCGGCATGTAGGTGCTGTCGGTATGCCAGCCCTCGTTGCCGCGCAGCAATCGATACTGCTCGTCATTCTCCCGGGCGAGGGTTCCGTCTATTTTCTGATTGGAAATGTGTACGTTCGGACCCTTCTGCCTTGGGCCCCCAAGTTTCTCGAGCGCACCGAAGCGCCGGCCAAATGCGCCCTGGGCCTCGTCATCCAGTTGCTGCCCGGGAAAGACCAGCAAGCCGCGATCGAGAAACGCCTTGTGAAGCGCACCCCAGTCTGACTCGTTCAGCTTGGCCAGATCGACGCCTGTCACCACGGCGCCAATAGTTGATTCTGCAATGGGTGTGATCTGCATGGACGTATCCTCCCCCTCTTGACCAGTTCTGGCAGTTCCAGATGACATTGTACGCCTGCAGTCGGTTACCACAAATGGTCTGTACCCCGCGTTCAGGGTCTCCTGACAGGCGCCTCGCCGATGTCCCGGACTGGCCGGTTTGGTTCCAGCACAGCTCGCGTGTAATCTGTCAGCGCGACCATGGAGACAGGTATGAATACCGATCAACCCTGGCTGACCATCTGGACCCGTCCTCGTGAGACCATTTCACGGATCGCTGCCGAGACGCCAACGAGGATGGTTCTGCCGCTCGCGGCTCTGGCTGGCATTGCGGACGCGCTGGCCCAGAACCGAAACAACGGCGGTGATCTCACCAGCGCACTGTCCGGCATCGAGATCATGATGGGTGCACTGGTCGCTGGCCCTATCTTCGGCATCATCGTGCTGTACGGGTTTGCCGCACTCACCTGGCTGACCGGACGCTGGATTGGCGGCGAGGGATCGCCCGTGACCATCAGGGCTGCTTTTGCCTGGGCCAGTATTCCCAAGATCACCGCGATGCTCGTCATGCTCGGACCGATCGTGCTGTACGGGCCGAAGATTCTGACCCGGGACATCGACCTTGATGACGCTGGTGTTCAGAGCTGGTCCGACCTCGTCATACTGGGCATCTTTCTTGTGATCATCGTGGCACTTCGAATCTGGAGCTTCGTGGTCTACCTTCACTGTCTGGGACAGGTCCAGGGCTTCTCCGCCTGGAAGGCGCTGGGCAACTCGCTTCTTGCCGTGCTGGTCCTGGTGATGCCTATTGCCCTGCTTTCGGTGATCCTGACAGCGGGGTCCTGAGCAATAGCCTGGTCACCCGAATCGCGCCAGTTCGAACGGCGCGAGGTCCACCGGACTCCTGCCCTGGGTGATGAGCTCCGCCATGATCTCGGCAGTGACCGCCGACAGGGTGAGGCCCAGGTGCTGATGGCCGAAGGCAGCGTAAACACCGGGGGTGCCAGGAATACTGCCCAGGACCGGCAGAAAGTCCGGCATGGTGGGCCTGCGACCCATCCATCGTCCAGTTTCCGTACCCGTGACGCCGGGCATCAATTCCCTAATGTGTTCTTTCAGGATCTCGGCACGACGCCAGTTGGGCGGCGGGTCGCGATCAGCAGAGGTAAATTCCGTGGTCCCTGCCAGACGCAGGCCGGATGACATGGGAGTGATGAAAAAGCCCCGTTCGTGCGAACCAACCGGAAGATCGAATCCAAGGGCGCCATGACTCATTTCAAGGTGATAGCCACGCTCGGCCACCAGGGGAACCCGCAACCCGAGGGGTCGCAACAGCTGCCCGGATAGGTAACCCGCACAAATCACCACGGCGTCGAATCGGTCGCTGCCAGCCGGGGATTCCAAAACAACCCCCTGGGCCGTGGGCCGGAGCGCGCCAACTCGCTCCTGCCGGAACACGCCGCCTGCATGAACAAATCGGTCGAACAGGGCGCGGGTCATGGCATAGGGACTGACAGTGTGCATACCGTCCGGATAGAACACGCCGCGGCGAACGAAAGGGGATAGTTCCGGGACCAGCGCATGCACGCCAGGCCCATCGAGCAATTGCCAGTCGATGCCGTATTCGCGCTGGGTGGCCAGTTCCTCCTGTACTTCCTGAAATCCCCTGTCAGTCTCAAATATCTTCAGGGCGCCGTTACTGCGCATCAGGTCTGATAGCCCCTCGGCTTCCAGCACCGTGTTCCATGCCGCTCCGGACCGACGCTGCAGGGCAACCAGCGCCTCGATACTGCGGCGTACCGAACCCGTGGAGGTCGCCCGTAAGTATCGTAGAAACCAGCTCATCAAAAAGGGCGTCTCACCCCAACGGATGGTCAGCGGACCCTTGCTGTCCAGCAACATACGCGGCAGTGCCCGCAGAACCCGGCCGTGGGCAAGCGGAAAGATCTGCTGGGTGGAAATGTATCCCGCATTGCCGAACGACGTGCCCATTCCCGGGTCCTCGGCGTCGAACAGTGTCACCTGTGGGCCGGAACGCTGGATCGCGCGCGCCGTCTGCACGCCGACGATGCCGGCACCGATCACGGCGACTGTCAGGGGGGGTTGGTGCGCTGGCTTCAAGAACGTCCTCAAGATGATTGGACCCGCCTCATACTAACGCTTTGAGGGGCGGCCTGATGGGTTTCTGCCGAATCGATTTTGAGACTCATGTGTCACTCATCGTGCCGATGTGACCCGCAGGGTCGCTCTTCACGGCCAATCCGCTCATTTGAAGAAGCACTTCAAGTGGTTGTTTTAATTATTATTATGGTTATCAGGGAATCTATGGTACGGCTCTTGCATGAGTTACAGCAGGAGGATTCACCATGACACGTTCAGCCCTATTTCTTACCCTGTTGCTCGTCGCAAGCGTCGCCAGCGCAGCACCCGACAACACGGTTCAGGCAGGCCTGACCTATGAGGTCGGGATGGCGTTTATGGTCATGGCAAACGATGAGCACCACGTCGCCAGGGAAGACCGCCTCTACCGGCATATCATTGGTCGCCTCCAGAGGCAGGTCAAAACGTCAGGCGCCTATGTCTTCAATGCTGCCATGGCCCCGGAGGACCAGCCGGACTGGTCCAGGGGGCTGGAATCCGTCAAGCAGGCCGTGTCCGCGCTGGACAACAAGCATCTGGAGACCATCGTCCTGGTGTCGGCAACCATCAATCCGAAGGACAGCGATCGTCAATCAAACGTTCGTCTGACCCTTCAGTTTTATGACGTCGCCACGGCCTCTGTCTATGCGACATTGAACGAAGAACTGGTCGTCGCGCATCATGATGCCCGAAAGGGGCTGGTCCACATGGCGCAGCTCATCCTGCCCAGGACTACCGAACAACCAGACAACACGCAACAGATCGCCGGATTGTGAGTGGGCAGGGCACAGCCCTATCCCGATAGCTGCCAGACGTTCATCGCCTGCCTTAACCGGCGCCCAGTTCAGGCCGGTCCCGAAAGCTCTCCAGCGCCTCCGGGTTGGCAAGCGCATCGGTGTTTTTCACCGGACGGCCGTGGATTACGTTGCGCACCGCCAGCTCCACGATCTTGCCGCTGATGGTGCGCGGAATGTCGGCTACCTGGACGACTTTTGCCGGCACGTGACGCGGGGTGGCATTGGCGCGAATCGTGCGCTTGAGTTCATCAACGATGGCATCGTCCAGCGTCAATCCGTCCCGCAGCACCACAAACAGCACGACCCGTACATCGTCCTCCCAATCCTGGCCCACCACAATGCTGTCGATCACGGCATCGACCTTCTCCACCTGGCGATAGATTTCAGCAGTGCCGATTCGCACCCCACCTGGATTCAACACGGCATCGCTGCGACCGTGGATGACCACCCCACCGTGATCGGTGATTTCACCGTAGTCTCCATGGGCCCAGACGCCCGGCCAGGTGGAAAAATAGGCTTCACGAAATCTCGACCCATCGGGATCATTCCAGAATCCCACCGGCGTCGACGGAAATGCCCGGGTACAGACCAGTTCACCCTTGTCGCCGATGAGCGATGCGCCGTCCTCGTCCAGGATGTCGACTGCCATTCCCAGCCCCTTGCACTGGATCTCGCCGCGATAGACCGGCAGGTTAGGATTGCCCAGCACGAAACAGGAAATGATATCGGTGCCGCCGCTGATGGATGACAGGCACACATCGGCCTTCAGATCACGATAGACATAGTCATAGCTCTCATGGGATAGCGGCGAACCTGTGGAGAGGACGGCTCTGAGGCTCGCCAGCGAATGAGACCGCGCCGGTTTGACCCC